>JBGOYM010000015.1:0-16847 GCA_041479675.1 Candidatus Methanoperedens sp. | reverse complement strand
TTACCCCTGCCTTCTCAAATATGTGTTTTACCTGTTTTTTCCCTTTTATTTTTTCGGGGAGGATGGGTATCTTGCCCTTCATGAACATATCAAGTCCCATATCGAACTGCCCCATCAGTCCTTCGATACCTTTAGTCTTTAATTTATACATGGCAAAAACCTTAGCCTCTGAAACCCTTCCATTATCCTTGATGGAATCTATGAACATCTTATCAAAGATCGGCTTGGTAGTTTTTATCTTTATATTTCCCTTCAAAGCTTCGCGGACAGCCATGTTTTTCAGGGCATACAATACTTCGGTAATCCTTACATCCTGCGGGCACCTTGCAAAGCAGGTATAGCAGGAAACGCATTTCCAGAAACTCTCATTCTCAATAAGTTCTTTCGTCATGCCCAAGATTCCCATCCTTATAATCTTTCGTGGGTTAAAGGTGGGGTCGACTTCAGCAACAGGACAGCCGCAAGCGCATCCAGTGCAGTTGAAGCAGTACTCCAGATTTTCACCACCCAGCTCCTTTGAAAGCTGATATTTAAAATTCGGATCGAGATTTTTTGCTTTAATCATTTTACCTCCAACTTTGATGAATCCAATGATATCAATCCTTTTTTGACGGATTCATCAAACTGGCGTGCTAAATAAACCGTGAGGTCTACGATATCGATATCATATTTCCTGGCTGCCTCCTTCTCATTCTTCAGGCAATTGAGATGCGCCAGACACTTGGTGCAGGTTGTAATCATTATTTTAGCCCCTGTTGCCTGGGCTTCATCCAGACGCAAAACTCGCATGGCTTTGGTCTGCTCGTTGCAGTTCATAAAAGAACTCACCCCGCAGCACATGGCATCTCCCTTATTATGAGCCATCTCTACAAGTTCCGCCCCGTTCGCTCTGAGAGCCTCCCTGGGTGCATCATATTGACCCATGTGCCTTCCCAGCCTGCAGGGATCATGAAATGTGACGGTTGATTTGTGGTTTGCTCCTGTACCTTTCAGGAACTCGCTTATGTGGACTACTTTTGGCTTCAGGTTATAATCTTTTGCAAAAGTGCGGTAGCATTCAGCGCAGCTCAGTATCAAGGTTTCAACTCCGCTATCGTTAATAACTTTAGTGTTATATTTGACAAGCCTATCGAAGACATCCTTTTTTCCCTGCCAGAGAACATCATGACCGCAGCATTTAAGGGGAAGTATTTTAGGTTTTATTCCTGCGTGGTTTAATAACTTCATGGATGAAGTGGCAATCTCTCCAAAATTGACCCCTACGTCGTGGAGGAATAAATCTAAAAAATCCACACAGCCCGGGAAATATGCATAATTAGAATTCTCGCTCTTCAGCTCCTGGGTCACAACGCTGCTGCCATTCAGTTTGGACATCAGGGCAGCCGTCTCGGAGAACACGCCCTTGTGCGCTATCTCCTCATATTTTTTCCCCTCCCTCTCCTCCTTCACAAAAGATAGGAAGTCTACCTGCTGGGGACATTCCTGGGGGCATAATCCGCATGTCAGGCATGTCCAGATATCTTTTGTATCGAGCCCGTAGACATTGGAGTTATAAATAGAGTTGCGCGGGGATGTTTTTGAAACCCGGCGCATCGGACATATAGACGTGCATTTTCCGCACTGATAACAGGATTGTACATTGCTCGCTGCCATTCAATTCTCCTTATTTATATTCATGTTATTCGGGATATTAAACATTTCGGTTCGCCTTCAGACGAACAAAATGAATAATACTGACACATCATTTTTAGTTCTCAAAAGGAATACTTAGCTTTAAACATTTCGATTTTAACATACCAGAGCATCATTATTAATAATGTTACTTAATCCTGACATCAGGTTCAACAAATGTATGTACCTTTCTCTTTAAATGATATTTTTCTCTCAAAAATACAAATTCATGGCATTATTTCCTCTTATATTCGTATGTATTATGAGCTGAAATATATTTCTCAACACCATTCCTTTAATTTGAAAAAAAAGAAATTCGCCGGTCTATCGACCGTGCGAACCATTACAGCCTTGAGATCCCGAAAGATTTCAGGAGCACCTCTCGATTAATCCTGCCGCTTGTAAAGCTCTTGGCACTGTTTAGCTCATTTATCGTGATCTCAGCAGGAGCAAAAACACCCGCATCGACCTTGAAGAAGTCGAAACCTGCCTCCTTGAAAGTTGTGAAGAAGGGTTTTCCATAGGAGGAAGAGGTTTCCGAAGGCACTTTGGTTATCAGTTCTTTTACCTTCTCGACGTCATGCTTCACGTTATAATATGTTTTTCCACAGTATATTATGCAGTCGTTGGTCGAGCCCATGCATTTCGTACTGTCTCCCACGATAGGGGATATGGGAGCGATGCCATACCCGCTTTTTATGGAGTTGATATCGAATCCTATGGATTCCATCTTATGGATGCCTGTCTCAACAATCCGGGCTGATATCTGGACTGAACCTGCAATGGAAGCTGTGGGAGCTACCACAATATGAAGATTGCGTGCATCTACGTTGCAGTCTTTTGCTATTTTATCCGTGACCTCCTCGGGCGGGAGCTTATCAGATTCCAGTACGAGCACCGCATGGTCAAAGGAGTCCTTGTAGTTGATCTCTGCATAGAGCTTCTTTGGATTCAGGGAGAGAGCGCGAGCCGGACCAGAACCCATGGCAAAGTATTTCCCAGCGCTGATACGCCATCCAGCGTATTGTGAACCCATGCACGCAACTATCGGGTGGTCGGTGTTAACTCTGATGGCAGGAACCATAATACCATCCAGGTCAAATGCGACATACTTGATATCCGCCAGGTCAGCAAGGCATATCCTTGACAGGTACATGCCAGCATCATAACCACCCTCGACGTTAACCCCTGCATCCACGACCGTTGCCCCGTTTTTATATCCATGTACTTCTACATTTAATTTGTTTGCTCTGTCAAGCATCTCGTTGAATGCACAGAGCCCCGTTTCATTTACACTTATCATATTCGATTCTCCAAAAATCAGGTTTGATATTCTTAATACTTAAATCTGGTTATTTTAATCGGTTATGCCAGTTCATGGCAGCGAAGTATGCACGCGTATGCACACCTCGCACCTGTCATCGCCATGGGTCAGGAGCTTGATCACTTTCACCTCAGCATCGTTCTTAAAAGCGTGCTCTATGGCTCCTTTGAAAAACCCGCGTGAAAACTGACATATGTCGATGTTAAATGACCCCCCTATCTGAACAAGATTGCATTTCTTGACAGCATAGCAGAACGAGCCATCCAGAGATTTCCACTCAGACATCCTCCCTATCTTTGAATCGAAGGCAGAGAATGCTTCCTGGAACGTCTTCATGTCCCATACGCGTATCTTATGCTCTTTCTCGTACTCCCCGAGTATTTGTTTGCTCATCCTGTAACCCAGCGCACGTATCGATTCGCTGATATCAGGGGCATCCTTAAGACCGCTTACAAATGTAAGGAACGCAATCAATTCCTTGTCGAAATCCCTGCCTGATTTCTTCAGGTTCGCGATAAGTTCAGATATTTTGATCCCTATTTCCGGGATGTGCCTCAGTATTATCAGGTTTCTTGTGGATCTGGCATTGTATGTATGACCGTTCGCTTCAAGCAAATGAAGGAATATTTTCTTCAAAGTATCCACAGCCCGGGGATTCCTGTAACTGTGCAGTATTTTAAGCGTATCCCCTTCAATATCGATGCCATCGACAACGCGTGCGGTTTCATACACTTCCTTAATAAGATGCAGGAATTCGTCGAGCGGAATATCTTTAATAGGGCGTCTGGCTATCAGTTCGATTCCAATCTCGCCTATGGGTGTCTTCTTTGCCAGCAGTTCTTCGAAGTGGTTCAAATGTATCGCAACCGTCCTGTAATTGCTATCCTTATACTTTTTCACAAGAGCAAGCCAGAAATCCTGCCGTTTCTCGATTTCGCAAAAAAGCTCCTGCATGACGCCCATGTGTTTATAAATATCACTGACAGCATCTTCCGTGCTCTCTCTCAGTTTATATGTCAGTTTGATGGACTTCGAACGCCTGTAAGCAGCTTCTATTCCAAGGCGTTTTTGAGATGCAAGGTACAGAGAGAACAGCTTCGCTGAAAGGTCTATCAGGGGATAATTTTCACCTTTTACCGTTAGCATTGCAGTGGTCGGAATGGTGTCACTATCATCGTTCAAGCTGAATTCTATTCCCCACCCCAGTTCCCTGAATTTAATAATGAAATATTCCAGTGTTCTGGATACCGAATTAAACAATAGCGGATCTGCTATATCATACAGGATTTCTTTTTCAGGGATTATGCAGTTTGTCTTTCTCAGGAGCCAGTCCGCTGTGGGTGGATCAAAGAGCATAACGCCGTCTGAATGCGTCATTACAATCCTCGGATTCACTGCAAGGTCGATTATCTCACGCATTGCTGCACTGAAATTTCCGTCATGCTTCGCCAGGAATGGTCGCACTTTTTCCACATATTTTTTCTCGATAGAAATATGTTTTCTGACAACCATATTTAATTATAACATAGAGTGGCATCAATTAAATAGTTTCCTATTTTATTCTAAAGACTATTAAATTTTATTTAAAACAAATAAAAATGAAATAAATTTATTTTTTAATTTAAAGTAATAATAATCATTTATTTAGATAGAAGATAAATAATATAGCCTTAATCGTCTAAATATTTGATTTTTTGGATGCCATTCAATGCTCACTTGCTTATTTATTGATGGCATTGCTACTAAAAATTGAAGGTAAAAATGGTGTGCTGGAGTTATAATAACATAATTATTTGGAGATGAATTAAAATGGATGAAGATGGAAAAAGTGAGAAAAACCACTATCCTTGGACGTTTGGCTGCCCTATCTGCGGTGGTGAATTTGTATTAATAAGTTCAGTATTTGACCATATGAGCAAGATGCATAACTCAAAAATACACCGAAATAATGAGGTATCGGTTTCAGGGAGGAATCAAAGATGAAGTTGCTGGAAGAGGCTTTCAGGATAACATTTGATGATATGACCGCAGACGTGAGAGTTTCAGATGTCCCTGTTATTCTCATGAGCAAAAAAACTTTCGGGATGATACATAAAGAACTGGTGACAGTGCTTGGAAGGCGGGGGGAGAGCCTGCTCTACCATGCGGGATATGAAGCAGGGAGGCAGGGGGTAGCGACCATGAAAAAATGGTGGGACTTCAGAAACAAAGACGAAGTGATCGAGGCATACAAGAAACAGTTCTCCAGGTTCGGGTGGCTCTATCTCGACAGTATAGAAGAGGACGCAGATAAGAATGAAATAAGAATAACAGTTCACAATAACTTCGAATCCCGGCAGTATCAAAAAAAATCCGATGACCCGGTCTGCTATTTTACCAGGGGATACCTCTGCGGGTTCGTAGAGGTGGCTTTTGAGATGGAAGCTCTGAGGTGCGATGAAGTTGGCTGCGAAGGAAGGGGAGATGACCACTGCGAATTTCTTATTAAACCAATGTTCTGGTGATTGACATGCCTGTTACAAGGAACATTATCCGGATCAATGATTTAAATAGCGGTTTTATTGATGAGTTCGTGGAGAGTGGGAGAAAGATTTTCGGTGAAGACGTGCTGCGTTCCGTCGAGTTGTGCATCCAGTGCGGCTGCTGTACAGGGAGCTGCCCATCAGGCCGAAGGACAGCTTTCCGTACCCGGAAAATTTTTAGAGAGACGTCTCTCGGTTTTAAGGACGGTGTTCTCGGAAGTGACGAGCTTTGGCTCTGTACCACCTGCTATACGTGTTATGAGAGGTGTCCGAGAGGTGTAAAAACCACAGACATCATAAGGGTTCTGCGGAATATGGCAGTGCGCCAGGGCTACATGGCGGATGCCCACAGGATGACCGCAAGTTATGTGTTCAAGACAGGGCACGGGGTGCCTGCCAATGAGGAAGTCCAGAAACAGAGGGTTGAACTCGGGCTAAACCGGCTTCCTCCCACCACTCATTCATTCCCCGAGGCGCTCAGGTCAGTTCAGGAAGTATTGAGACTCACTGGTTTTGATGAAATCGTCGGATTTGACTGGGAGACTATGGAACTTCGGGGGAGAAAATGAAAGAGTACGCAACTTTTCTGGGATGTATAATCCCGAACCGTTACCCTGGAATCGAAGCCACATCTACCAGCATACTGAAATATTTTGATATAGAACTTCTCCCGATAAACGGGGCGTCGTGCTGTCCTGCGCCGGGTGTTTTCAGTTGTTTTCACCTTGAATCATGGCTTGCAATCGCGGCAAGGAACATAGCAATCGGGGAAGAGACGGGGCGGGATATAGTGACCATGTGCAACGGCTGTTACGGCTCGCTTGCCGAGGCAAACCATCTCCTGAATGGAAATAAGGAGCTGAAGGACAAAATCAATGATATCCTCTCAAAGGTGGGATGCGAATTCAAGGGGAACTCAAAAATAAAACACATGATTGAGGTTTTTTCTGAGGATGTCGGAGTAAAAAAAATACAGGAGTCGATGAAAAATACTCTCGATGGTATAAAGGTATGCACCCACTATGGATGTCACTTCCTTAAACCATCTGAAATAAAGAAGCATGGAAGTTCAGAGCGGCCTAAATTCCTTGATGATATCGTCAGAGCTACGGGGGCTGAGAGTATAGATTATAAGGACAAAACAATGTGCTGCGGGTTTGGGGGCGGCGTTCGTGCCAGAGATATCGATGTGACCCTTGATTTTACACGAGAAAAACTAAAAAACATCATTTCGGCTGGCGGAGATTGCATCGTTGATCAGTGCGCGTCATGCCATCTCGAGTTCGACAGGGGCCAGGCGGAGATAAAAAAGATATACGGCGAAGAATTCCGCCTTCCAGTGCTTTATTTCACACAGCTGATCGGACTTGGCCTCGGGATGGAACAGAAAGAGCTTGGACTTGCATTTCAGAACATTCCTGCAGAATCGCTGCTGGATAAGATCAATGGAGGAAGGAAATGACAAATATTGGTGTTTATATCTGTCACTGTGGAACGAATATAGCCGGTGTGGTCGATGTGGAGGGACTGACACAAAAGGTTGCGAAATTAAAAGACGTATCTCTTGCTAAGGACTACAAGTACATGTGTTCAAACCCGGGACAGGACCTGATAAGGGAAGATATCAAAAACAGGAATCTCGACAGGGTAGTGGTGGCGGCATGTTCACCCCGCATGCACGAAAATACATATAAGAAGGTGCTTGCCAGCGCAGGGCTCAATCCCTTCCTTTTAGAGATTGCAAATATCAGGGAGCAGGCATCATGGGTGCATCTGGATAAAGAGAAGACCACAGATAAAGCCCTTGACCTTATAAAGATGGCAGTGGCAAAAGTGAGGATGGATGAGCCGCTGACAAGTTTATCCGCAAATGTCATCCAGCGCGTTCTTGTCATAGGAGCAGGGATAGCAGGAATACAGACATCTCTTGACATTGCGAATATAGGGTATGATGTTGTTTTAGTGGAAAAAGAGCAGAGCATAGGTGGCAGGATGTCCCAGCTTGGAAAAACCTTCCCGACGCTTGATTGCTCTGCCTGCATACTGACCCCCAAAATGGTGGAGGTCTCCTCAAATCCCAGGATAAAGCTGTTCACCTATTCAGAGGTAGAGGAGATTTCGGGATTTATAGGCAATTTCAAGGCAAAGATCAGGAAAAAATCCCGAGGTCTTGATGAAAGTCTTTGCACGGGATGCGGTTTATGCCAGGAAAAATGCCCCACAAAAGTGCCGAGTGAATACGATGAGAAGATGGGAAAAAGAAAAGCGATATACACACTGTTCCCGCAGGCTGTTCCCAATATTCCAGTGATTGACAGGGCCAGTTGCATATATATAACGAAAGGAAAATGCGGGGTATGCAAGAAGGTGTGCCCGGCTGGCGCTATTGATTATGAACGCGCAGATGAGTTCATCGAAGAAGAAATTGGGGCTGTGGTCGTTGCTACGGGATTTGACCCGTTTGACCCCGTCTCCAAAGAAGAGTACGGGTTCGGGATATACAGGAACGTGATCACAGGACTCCAGCTTGAGAGGCTCCTGCATGCAGCCGGTCCAACTAAGGGAGAAGTGGTGAGACCTTCGGATGGAGCGATTCCGAAAAGAATTGCATTTGTGCAGTGCGTGGGGTCAAGGGACGAGCATGCCAATAAATACTGCTCAAGGGTCTGCTGCATGTATGCCATAAAAAACGCCCTTCTTATAAAGGAGCACCATCCTGAAAGCGAGATATTTATCTATTATATCGATATCAGAGCTTTTGGCAAAGGCTACGAAGAGTTTTACAAGCGTGCTCAGGAAAACGGAATCAAATTCATGCGCGGCAGGGTTGCAGAGATTTTCGAAGAGCAAAAGAGCAGAAATCCTGTCATACGTGCAGACGATACGCTACTTGGCATGGTCACCGAGAACGAAGTGGATATGGTGGTGCTATCGGTAGGGATGATTCCGAGGTCTGACTCTTCCAAGATCCAGAAGATGCTTGGGCTGGCTGCCAGCCCGGACGGGTTCTTCATGGAAGCGCATGCAAAACTCCGGCCTGTGGACACACTTGTTGATGGCGTATTCCTTGCCGGGACAGCACAGGGTCCCAAGGACATTCCTGACACGGTCGCACAGGCAAAAGGGGCGGCATCAGGCGCCCTTGAAGTTGTCTCGCATAAGACACTGCAGCTTTCTCCGCTGATTTCTGAAGTCGATGAGAGGCTGTGCAGGGGCTGCGGCGACTGTAAGGATGTATGCGAATATGGAGCTATTGAGATTGTAACCCTCGACACCCGCAAAGTGGCAAGAATAAACCCAGCAATATGCAAAGGCTGCGGTGCATGTGCTGTGGCATGCTGCAACGGCTCAATCAGGCTTCGCAATTATACCGACAGCATTACATTTGCCATGCTTGATGCCACGCTGGGAGGTGCAGTATGACAGAATTCTCTCCCAGGATTGTGGGTTTCTGCTGCAACTGGTGCAGCTATGTGGGCGCAGACCTTGCAGGCACAAGCAGATTGAAGTACCCCGATAATATCAGGATTATAAAGGTGATGTGTTCCGGACAGGTTTTTCCCTCCTATATCCTGAAAGCACTGGAACTCGGAGCTGACGGTGTGCTGGTCGCCGGTTGCCACATCGGCGACTGCCACTATGTCTCAGGAAATAAGAAAGCTCAGGAGAGGGTCGAGACGCTCCTCAGAGTTATGAAGACCCTGGGGCTTGACCCCAGAAGGGTGAGGTTGGAGTGGATTTCAGCCAGTGAAGGGGTGAAATTCGCCAACACTGTAAAAGAATTTGTAGAAGAGGTCAAAGAACTTGGTCCCAATCAACTTGGAGTGAGAGAATGAAACAGATAATAAAAAGGACAAAAGCGTATTACTGCGTGGAATGCGGAAAATGCTCAGGGTCATGCCCTGTGGCAAGGGTCAATGAGGGTTTCTCCCCCAGGGTAATAGTAGAAAGAGCCCTTTCAGGGATGAAAGGAGAAATCGAAGGGGACAGGGAATTGTGGACCTGCCTGACATGTGAAGCCTGTACAACAAAGTGTCCATCCACAGTGAAATTTTCCGAATTTATTCGCGGCATGAGGTCATCGGCATTCAATTCCGGATACACCAGCAGGTGTTCTCAGGGCGGTCTTATGCATTCCATCCAGAGGGTGCAATCATACAGGGACATTGTTCAGAATAGACTTCAATGGATCTCGGACGACCTGAAAACCTCAACTGAAGGGGAAGTATTGTATTTCACCGGCTGTCTCCCTTATTTTGAGAACCTTTTCTCAGGGTTTGTTAATCCCCTCGAAATTGCAAGGAGCACGGTCAAGATACTGAATAAAGCAGGCATAAGCCCTGTGGTCTCCCCCAACGAACGCTGCTGCGGTCATGACCTCCTATGGACAGGCAACGTGGAAACCTTCCAGAAGCTTGCGAGATTGAACGTCGAGATGATAAAGGAAAGTGGTGCTTCTAGAATAGTGACCTCGTGCCCTGAATGTCTCAGGACACTGAAGCTCGACTATGCGGATTTCCTTGAAGGTACTGATATAGAAATAGTGCATATCTCTGAATTTATTTCATCGCTCATCAAGAATAATGATATTAAATTAAACAGGGCTGGTATTATGACATACCACGACCCCTGCCGGCTTGGGCGGCATATGGGGATATACGACGCCCCGAGAGAGGTAATAAAGAGCATGGGAGAACTGGTAGAAATGAATAAGAACAGAGAAGAATCTTCCTGCTGCGGCGTGAGCGCCTGGGCAACATGCGAAGGTAATTCCAAACAGATGCAGATAGAAAGGCTCATTGAGGCAAAATCCACAGGGGCTGATATGCTTGTCACGTCCTGTCCAAAATGCCTTATCCATCTCAGGTGCGCTGTTCACAACCAGATACCGGTGGAGAAGGAAAAAGTCGATATCCCTGTGGTGGATTTGACTGTTGCCGCATGCAGGGCGCTGGCAGGTGAATGAAATGAAAAGCGTGCTTGTGATAGGGGGAGGAATAGCCGGAATCCAGTCATCGCTCGACCTTGCCAACCGGGGTTACCATATCTATCTTGTGGAGCGGGAACCGAGTATAGGAGGACATATGGCTCTTCTCGATAAGACCTTCCCGACAAACGACTGCTCGATGTGCATACTCGCTCCTAAAATGAACGAGTGCAATGCGCATCCCAATATCGACATACTGTCTTATTCCGAAGTAATGGACCTGAGCGGCAACGCAGGGGACTTTACTGCAAGGGTACAGCGGAAAGCCAGATACATCAATGAAGAGAAATGCACAGGTTGCGGGGATTGCACCGCCAGGTGCCCGTCAAAAGTACCCAATGAATACAACGGCAACCTCGATAAAAGGAAATCCATATTCCTGCCTTATCCGCAGGCAGTCCCCAGGGTAATGACCATTGACAGAGAGCACTGTATATACCTCACTAAGGGAAAATGCGGTAACTGCAAAAAGGTTTGCAATGCTGGTGCAGTGGATTATGAACAGAAGGACACCTTTGTAGATCTCAACGTTGCGGCTGTGATAGTGGCGACAGGATTCGACATGTTCGACCCGACCCACATGCAGGAGTACGGGTATGGAAAGTACGCAAATGTGATCACAGCCATGGAATATGAACGAATGATATGCGCCTCAGGGCCAACAGGGGGGCATCTTGAGACCGCGCCAGATAAGGAGCATCCAGGTAAGATAGCTTTTATCCAGTGCGTTGGATCAAGAGACCTGCAGCACAATCCGTACTGCTGCAGCGTATGCTGCATGCATGCCATAAAAGAATCCATCCTCGCCAGAGAGCATTATGAGGACATAAAGCCCTATATCTTTTATACAGACCTGAGGGCAGTAGGAAAGGGGTTTGAGGAATATGCAGTAAGAGGTGAAAAGGAATACGGGATAAAGTACATAAGAGGCCGTCCCGGGCAGATCATTGAGGATGCCAGCACAAAGAAGTTGACCGTGTGGTATGACGATACAGTCAACAGAAAGGTAAAAGGGCTTGAGGTCGACATGGCTGTGCTCTGTACAAGCCTCATCCCTGCAAAAGGCAGCGATAAACTCGCTGCCATTCTGGATATTGAACTTGACGAATACGGTCTCTACAAGAGCAGGGACGAGCTGACTGCGCCTCTTGATACTAGAAGACCCGGGGTATTTATAGCAGGATATTGCCAGTCGCCCAAGGACATTCCTGAATCAGTTGCGCAGGGGAGTGGAGCCGCTGCCAGGGCAACTGAAGTGGCAGGAGGTGCGTATATATGAAAGATGAACCCCGGATTGGAGTATTCGTATGCCATTGCGGCACCAACATAGGAGGGTATGTGGATGTACCCAGCGTTGTGGAATACGCCAGGACTCTGGTTGGCGTTGTCCATGTCGAGAGAAATACATATACCTGTGCCGATGATGGTCTTACCGCGATAAAAAAAGCCATCAAAGACCACAATCTCAATAGAGTAATCGTGGCATCATGTACACCCAGGACGCATGCACCCCTTTTCCGCTCTGCCGTGGCAGACGCAGGGCTCAACCCCTACCTTTTCGAGCTTGTGAACATAAGGGAGCACTGCTCCTGGGTGCATATGAAGGAAAAGGAAGCAGCCACCCAGAAAGCCAAAGACCTTATAAGGATGGGTGTGGCAAGGACTGCACTGCTTGAGCCGCAGGAGGAGATCAGGATTAGCGTCACGCCCTCGGCGCTCGTCATAGGGGGGGGGATTGCAGGCATGACCGCTGCTCTTTCTATTGCAAATCAGGGGTTCAAGGTGGATATTGTCGAAAAGGATAGTGAAATGGGGGGAATGCTGCGGTATCTTAACGATCTGTATCCCGGGGGAAGGAAGGCGTCTCTGGTCATGGACGAGTTCATCGGGAAGGTGAAAAACCACCCGAAGATTGAAGTACATACGTCTTCAACCATTAAAAAGGTGGATGGGTATATAGGAAACTTTACGGTTTCGGTACAGAACGAAAAAGTGCCGCTTGACATCAAGACTGGAATCATAGTAGTTGCAACGGGAGCAGATGAATTTAAACCTGTTAACCTCTATGGGTACAGTGGCAGCGGTAACGTGCTCACCGAGCTTGAACTTGAAGAGAGATTAAAAAACGGGTCATTGCAAAAACTGGACAGTGCGGTCTTTATCCAGTGCGTGGGTTCAAGAGGAGAGGGGCGGTCATACTGCTCAAGGATTTGCTGTAACGTGGCGATAAAGAACTCAAAATTATTGAAGCAGACGTTCCCTGAAGCTGATATCAACATACTTCACAATGGTATTCACGCCTACGGCACGTATGAGAAGATGTACAGGGAAGCCCAGGAACTGGGGGTAGGGTTTCGAAAATATTCAAAGGAGAAGCCTCCGGAGGTTACTGTTGATGGAGAACGAATGCGGGTGAAGTTGTATCATGAACTCATGGGCAGGGAGATAGAATATACGCCCGATATCATAGTGCTGTCCACGCCGCTCATCCCGCATCCCGAGAACGGCGACCTCTCCAGGATGCTGAAGGTTCCGCTTGGTCAGGATGGGTTTTTCCTTGAGGCTCATGTGAAACTTCGACCTGTTGATTTTGCAACAGACGGTATCTTCCTGTGCGGAAGCGCAAGGGCTCCAGCAGATATAATCGAGAGCATCAACCAGGGTTATTCTGCGGCATCCAGAGCGGCAATACCGCTTATGAACGGCTACGTGCAGGCTGAAGCCATCACAGCAGTTGTGGACGAGACAAAGTGTATAGGATGCGGCTATTGCGCCTCTATCTGTCCTTACCGTGCTGCTTCGATGAATGAGAAGACTGTCATTGCGGAGGAAGTCACGTACCTCACGAAGAAGTCATACATCAACCCAGTATTATGCAAGGGCTGCGGGACGTGTGCAGCAGGATGTCCCGCAGGGGCGATCACCCCGAATCATTTCACTTTACCACAGATTATGGCCACCATAAAGGCGTTTCAACAACCTGGAGCATATATATACGACCGCATAAAAGCATAAGGAGCGAATTATGAGTGAAATCATTAATATTGTCACAAGTGACAACGGGAAAATTATAAGAAAAAAAATGAAGGCATCCCCCTATGAATATACTATAGCCACACGAGCAAAGTGGGAGATGATAATAGCTAATGATGATGTTACCATCGGGGCAGGCAAATTTGAGCGTGTAAGAGTTAAGGATATTAAAGTGCAGAAAGACATGATAGCAATCCCCTGCGCTTTCAATCAGCATCCTTTAGTATCTGTCATAAAGGTGGGAACCAGCAGCGGCCCAGCGCTCATGGAAACCGACCGCGTCGTCAACACCGCTTTTGTAGTCGGACATGAATCGGGGGAGATAAAAAAAGGCGACCTTCTCTCCATACTGAACCTGTATCCGATAATGTTCACACGGGATGCTACCAAACCTGTGCTGATCATGTGAGGATAATGGAAGCTGCGAAGATGGATAATCATTTACCCGATTCAAGATGCCCTGCCAGGAAAACGCTAAGGTCGACCACATCAAAGTCGTATTTCTTTTCTGGTTCTTTTTCATTCTTAAGGCAATTGAAATGCGCAAGGCATTTTGAACAGGTGGTAATAAGTGTCTTTGCGCCCGTAGTCCTAGCCTCGTCCATCCGTGCAATGCGCAGGGCTTTTGTCTGCTCATTGCAGTTCATGAAACTGCTCACACCGCAGCACATGGCATTTTCCTTCGAGTGCTCCATCTCTATTATCTTAACGCCGTTTGCTGTTAGCGCTTTTCGCGGAGCATCATACACACCCATGTGCCTTCCAAGCCTGCAGGGATCATGATAAGTGACTTCAGCATTTATTTTTAATCCAAGCTTATCAAGAAGCTCGGAAATGTGGACCACCTTTATCCCGATATCGTAATCCTTTGAGAATGTGCGGTAGCATTCGGCGCAGCTTGTGATGAGCGTATCGATACCGCTATCTTTTATGTATTTTATATTGGATATTTTCAATCTATCGAAAACATCTTTTTTTCCCTGCCAGAGCACATCATGACCGCAGCATTTCATCTGCATAACCTGAGGTTTTATGCCGAGTCTATCAAGAAGTTTGAGCGATGAGGTAGTGATAGACCCGAAATCCGTCCCTACATCATGCAGGAATAACCCCAGCAAGTCCACGCATCCCGGGAAGTAGCCGTATTTTGAATCCGATGTTTTTTCGATTTTAAAATTTCCACCGAGTTTTGAATTTAATTCAGCGTATTTGCTGAAAACACCCTGATGTGCGATTTCAAGAGGCTGTTTCCCTTCCCTTATTTCTTTTATGAAACTTAAGAAATCCACCTGCTGGGGACATTCCGGCGGGCATAATCCGCATGTCAGGCATGTCCAGATATCTTTTGTGTCAAGCCCATAGACATTTGAGTTGTAAATAGAACTGCGCGGAGAGGTTTTTGAAACTCGGCGCATCGGGCATATGGATGTGCATTTTCCGCACTGAAAACAGACTTGTATGTTACTCGTAATTACCCACCAGCGTTCCTTTGGTGTAACGTTTTTAACTTTTACATGAAATGATTGGCTTTAAAGATTTCGATTTTAACGCGCGGGTCAATCAGGCAGAGTATCAACAATCTTCTGGGAATCTTTATATCTATGTGCCACAATTATAAACTGGTATATCGAAGGATGCAATTATGCGAGGATACGATGACGACAGGAATACAAGGGTTTTTATTGCTATTGCACTGGTTGGAGGACTTATTGTTGGAGCTGGTCTTAACGGCATAATTGGTATTGTTTTACCGGCATCTCCACAGTTGAACGTAATAAGCATTCCGGACAATATCGGTGCGGGCAAGATCACAAATGTTAAGTTCATAACGTTCAGCGACGGCACAGTGCTGGGCAATGTAAATGTCACGCTTTCAGGTGCGGCGGTTGGGAGCGGAACTACGGATGAGAATGGAATGCTTGAACTTGCAGTGAATGCAACGACAAACGGCAGCATCAGTGTGACGGTATCAAGACCTGGATATAAAAACGCCACTTCAGTTATCACAGCAACACCAAAGCTGGATGTGGGCACTTCGCCATCCTCAATAACCTCTGACACCGCCACTTTCGTCACGTTTACGGTAATAAGCATGGGTAAACCTGTCGCAGGAGCAGCAGTAAATATTTCAGGAGCGGGTATATCTTTTGAAGGAATTACAGATTCCAGCGGTCAGGTCATCAAGCAGCTCAATGCTCCGAGCACAGGAAAAATTGTGGTGACCGCAATAAAAGACAGATACACTGACGGTTCTGCTGTTCTAACATCGACAAGCCAGCAGGTTCTGGGCGTTTCTACAAGCCACAATACGCTCATTGTCGATGTGCCGGTCCATGTGACATTTACAGTAACAGCCGGAGGTTCCCCTGTGGCTGATGCAGGAATAAGCATAAGCGGCGCTGCAACCGGAGACGGTATCACAAACCCGGATGGAAAGACTATCATTTTAGTGACTCCACACACGACTGGCACCATAACGGTATCTGCGAGCAAGACTGGATTCGTGAGCGGGTCAAGCACGATCACCTCTGCAGGCACGCAATCGCTGTCAGTTTCTTCGTCCCCATCGTCAATAACAGCAGCAACTCCTACCTTCGTGACATTTACCGTGAAAAGCGGCAATAACTTCATCAGCGAAGCCACGGTAACGCTCACTGGAGCAGCGAGCGGGAATGGAGTTACGAACCTGAACGGCATCGCTATCATACAGGTAAATTCGGTCGGACCTGGTACAATAACTGCGACAGCGTCAAGGACAGGATTCACTGCTGGCAGCACCACGTTATCCGCTGTCGGTCAGCAGACCATGAGCGTGAGCGCGTCTCCTTCCAATGTCACCAACGGTGTGGCTACTTTTGTAACTTTTACAGTAAAAAGCAGCAATAATCCTGTAAGCGGTGCGACTGTTAGCGTGTCTGGCGGCGGTATCACAGCAGATGGTATGACGAACACTGCTGGTCAGGTGACACTGCAACTTACTGCCTCTGGCACAGGGACGATAAATGTGGCTGCACGCAAAGAAGGGTACACTGAAGGGATCATGACGGTGGCCCATTAATTTTTTTTTACTATTTATTGCAAAAAAATTATAAATATGTCTTAGAGCAAATCTTATATAGAACCACAAACATTGGGAATGCTCCGTACAAGCGTAATTTGTACATACAATTGAAAATTAAGATGAAATTTTAAGGAGGTTATTTATGGCAGGACAATTAGGAGGACAGCCAATCTTTATTTTAAGAGAAGGCAGTCAGAGAACAAAAGGAAGAGAAGCCCAGAACAACAATATCATGGCAGCCAAAGCAGT
>JBGOYM010000014.1:0-17444 GCA_041479675.1 Candidatus Methanoperedens sp. | reverse complement strand
CAGTCTGATGCAGTTAAGAAAGAAATTGATTCGATGGGATCAAGGATCGAAGTTCTTAATGAAAAATATCATCTGCTTTTCTACCAGGCAAAAAAACAAAGAGAAGATACTCTTAATGAATTGTTAGAAAAGATGCGCCATAGTAAAGCAGCGAACATGCAGGACGTAATGCGGTTTACTGGCAGGATAGAAGGGTTAGAGAAAAAACTTCAGAACTCAAAACATATTGAAGATGAGGAAAAGAGCATAGCTGAACTAATAAAACTGCTTTATGAGATCGAGTCAGCAGGAAAGAAAGCCGGGATAATGATCACATGCAAAGGGATCATTGATAAATTAAATGATGCAAATTCTTCACACAGGGAATTGCTTTCACTTCAGGATAAACCCAAACAGCATGCTGAATCTTTATCGGATTATAATCGGCAGAAAAACGAGGTCGAAGTACGATTTAACTGGTTGAAGCACAGGATAGAGAGCCATAATAATGCACTTGCTCACTGGGAAAAACAAAGAGGAGTGGTAGCAGTATGACCGAGCAAGAAAATCTACCCAAACTTTCAGAACGGGAATTAAAAGATAAGATCAATCAATTAAGGCAAAGGCTTGAGCAGAACGAGAGGGAACTTAAAACGATTTTCAGGGATATCTCTCTCCACAATGAGGGTGGACAGGATCTAAAAGCCAAGCGTGATGGATTGAACGCTCGCGTAAAAGAGCATTCATCTAAAGCCGCTGAACTGCGAAAAAAGCGCGATGAGACAAACTCAAAGATCGCTGAATTAAAAACCATGAGGGATAATCTCAGGGGTAAAGGAAAGGAGTTCAGTGAAAAGATCGGAGAACTTAAGAAAACGCGCGATGAATTAAATACAACAGCAAGAGGGCGGCTTGATACTCTTGAGAAGGCGTACACCGATGAACTTAACATCTTTTTGAATGCAGATATCCCACTTGAGCATGAGTTAAATGTGTATAATCGCCTGCTGGAGCTTAGCCAGAGGCTTGAAGCCACGAAAAAAGCCAATGTAGTCCACGGCGAGATCACTGTTGAGTATGACCGGGCAAAAGAGATATATACTGACTTAGATTCCCTGCACGCCCAGATACAGACGCTTGCGCAGGAGTCGCAGAAGTACCATGAGGAAATGATCAAGATATATAATGAGATTGATACGCTGCGCAAAGAAGCTGATTCATATCATGCCCAGTTGTCTGAAAAATTCAAGAGCATATCGCCTCTCAGGAAGAAAATAGGCGCTCTGAAGACTGAAATGCCAAAGCTCAGGGATGAACTGGGGTTTTATCTTGAGCAGATGAAGGGCTATCAATTAGCCAGGGATGAGCAGAAGAACGAAGGAAAGCGTGAGCAGGCAAAGGAAAAATTGAACAAGAAAGGGCGCCTGAGCCTTGATGAGTTCAGGATCCTTGTTGAGAGCAAGGATATCAAGCTTTAGACCATACGCCTGTGGTTTTTCCAAGAAGCGCAAGTTTACCCATTGTCTTTCCTACCAGTACTGATAATGGGGCAGGAGTGGAATTTTCAAATTCAGTGCCTGGCAGCTTCATGAAATAGTGCGAATGCACTTTTCCCCCTTTTCCTGTAATCCATTGTATGAGCCGCAGTGTTTCAAGCTGTTCATCCTCTGTCTCTCCCGGGAGCCCGAAGATGAAATCGACCACTGGCGTGAAGCCGTGCTGAAGGCATTTTTCGACCCCCTCAATGATATCTTCCACGGTGTGTCCTCTGTGTATCAAATCAAGTATCCTCTGGCTTCCTGACTGACCGCCAAGCGAGAGCGTAGTGTTTGCACAATAAGCTGATACAAGCTCGAGAATCCTGTCGTTTATGAATTCTGGTCTTACTTCCGAAGGGAATGTGCCGAAAAAAATGTTTTTGCGCGGAAGGTTTTTGAGAAGCGCCTCTATCTTTTCAATTCGCGGGTGGATACCATCCGAGCCATAAGCAAAGGCGTTCGGCGATGTGAACCTGACATCCTTAAGGAATTTAGCATATATTGCTATCTCATCGATGTTGCGGTGCCTCATCCTGTGACCGAAAAGCTGCTGCGTCTGGCAGTAGGCGCATGAAAATGGGCAGCCGCGTGTTATCTCTATAGTGCTTCGAACGCCGTTGATGTCAAATGGCGGGTATCTGTCCAACATGACATGCTCTCGTTTTTCTGTAAAAATGATGCCATTTTTATCTTTAAACGCAATTCCCATGACAGATGAAACATCTTCTCCGTTTTTCAGTATTTTTATCAGTTCCGGCAGAGTTTCCTCACCTTCCCCTATCACAACGTAATCGAAAAAACGAAGGGTCTCTTCAGGGCGTGCCGATGGATGAGGTCCTCCGGCTATGAATATGGATCGTGTTTTAGAACGTTCGACTTCCAGGAAAACATCTGGCGCTTGCTGTGTTGCAAAGCTGTATAGCATTATGCCGTCGCAGGGTTCATGCACGATATCCGCGCTGGGGAGAAGCGGCATCAAGACTGCGAGGCTTTGCATATTGTTCTTGAAATAGCGGAAATGGATGGAGTGAATTTGATCTTGATGCGCCATGTTCTACTTTTCCTTTGTCACATTTCAGAGAGCAAATGAATTATTGTCACAATAAAGCAATCAATTTATATCAACCATGCTTAATTAAGCAGCAATGTTCAAAACAAGGCTGCGCGATTTCATAATTACCGATGATGACTGGATATTCGCAGTCGCTGATTACTGCCATGATGAGGGTGTTCGTTCGATCCTGAGATATGTTCCAGACCCCAATGGTTCAAGAGGCGTGCAGAAAAAATACCGCAAGTTCGACTTTGACGACTCATTCAAGTTCATGAAAACTGCCCGTCCTGAATGGGTAAAGGATGTCCACGTCATACCCTGGGAACACGTCAAACACATACTTGCCCCTGATAAAAAACTGCCAATTATCGCAAAGGAGAACAGGAAAGTCAGGGACATTGTGAAAACTCTCAAGACTGGCGTATCCCTGGACAAAATGGGAGTTACTGGTTCGCTCCTTTCAGGTCTTCAGAATGAATCATCAGATATTGATTTTATCGTGTACGGAAGCTCATGGTTCACCGCGCGGGACATTTTGGCGCAGGCAAAAGAGAAAAAAGATCCTATCACCGAGATAAGTGAGGAGATGTGGCATGAGATATATAATAAGCGCAGACCCGAGCTGTCCTTTGACGAATTCCTGGTTCATGAATGCAGGAAGGGGAACAGGGGTATGGTGGATGGGACATATTTTGACCTCCTGTATGTGAGGGACTGGGAGGATATCGCACCCTGCGAGAGGGGAGTGGATATTGGTCCAGCTACCATTGAAGCTACAGTCACAAATGCTGATTTTTCGTTTGACAGCCCCGCGATCTATAAAATAGACCATCCTGAAATAAGCTATTTGCTCTCCTATACCCATACTTACGCAGGGCAGGCGCTGGTCGGTGAGATGATCGAGGCGCGCGGGATGGTCGAGGCGCTGGGGGACATTAAAAGGCTTGTGGTCGGGACAACAAGAGAACCAAAAGGAGAATGGATACGCTCGCTAACATTGCTTGAGAATGATTTTTAAACCTTAACTCAGACAATTTAGGGAATAATTATTAAGAATACTGCTATAATTATAATGGGCCCGCGGAGACTCGAACTCCGGATCTCCGCTGTGTAAGAGCGACGTCATAGCCGACTAGACCACGGGCCCTGCCCTGGCTTAAATGTCGTTTGGTGTATATAGTTTTTGTCTGTTTTAAAGAAGTTTTCGAAATAGCAAGTTTTAAATTTGTCAAGATGTACTCTGTGTATGGATTATCGCAAGGGTTCAATTGGTCGGATATTTGTGGCAAGGATCGATCACGGTGAAGACCTGTTGAAAGAGCTGAACGGGCTTGCTGTCAGAGAAGACATAAGGTCAGCCTTTTTCATGATACTGGGCGCGGCAGGGAAAGCACAACTGGTCACAGGACCTAAGGAAAAGTCTGTTCCTCCCGTAACAGTATGGTCTGCATTCGACGACGTGCGCGAGATAGTGGGCGCAGGGAATATATTCTTTGAGAACGGAGCGCCAAAGATACACCTGCATGCGGTTGCGGGAAATAGCAAGGGGCTTACGATGGGGTGCATCAGGAAAGAAGCGGAAGCATTCATGGTGCTTGAGGTTTTCATAATCGAGACTGATATAAAGGCTGAAAGGGTAGTTAATGAAAAGATAGGTTTTTCACCGATAACTTTCCTGTCGAAAATCGATTAGTAGGGTTTACGCATCTGTTTTCCGCACGCAAGGCACGTTGTAGTAATATGCGTCCCTTGAAGCCTTGTGCGCGCCGTAGTGCCCTGGACTAAATATGAGTGGCAGTGCCTGCAAATCCGATGTTTGAGCTCTCCTGGCATCCTGACACGGTATCTCATCCCGATGCGTCTTGCAAGCTGCACGTACCTGTCGCTGCGCTCAGGATGCATCTTGAATTCAATATCTGCAAGCTCGAAAAGCCGCAGGATGCGCTCATATGCCATATCCTTGGCCCAGTCTTTCTGTTTTTTGCGCATGGCGGGGTAATTGCCGGAAGGTTACAAATAGGTATGGGCTGAATAATCGATGCTTTTATATTTCTTCGAGCATAAGGATTGGAACATGGCAGAATTAGGAAAGATCGAGAAACCGGAAGCAGGAAGCTTCAAAGAAAATCGAAAACTATTCGTGGTGCCAACACTTCCCTTTGAAGAGCTTGCTCTTGAAATGCATATCGATAAAGCAAAGGTTGAGCGGTTCTGGGGCGAAGTGAGGGAAAAGATAGAATATTTCAGGTCAACATACGGCAATATTAGCGAACTTTACATTGAATGCATCGAAGAGCATGAGGGAAAGGGCATTGAATTCCTTGAAAAATTCGGGAAAGAGAGCAACCATTACAAATTAATGAAGTCACTGGTCGATTCAGGCGTCAGGCTTAATGTGATCGATAAAGCAGATTATCTCAGGCAGGCAAAGCTCCTTTTCGATGAATATTCAAAATCCTTCTCTCCTGAGACTATAGAGCTCCACAAGGGTTTCTACGGCAAGGACATTGATTTTGAGAAATGGAGGGAATACCTGGTGAAAAAGTTACAGGAGGTACAGGGCATGATAGGAAAACATGCGACAGGGATAATAAGCGAACTTCCTGAGACTACAAATGGGGTTCTTATATTCACGGATGGAAGACCATTAGAATACCCTCCTGGCATCGATGTATTCCAGATAAGACCTCCTGCTTTTGATGAGCTGGCAAAGTTGTTAAGGGATATGGCGTGAAGTAATCTTTATCACATTACGGGTTCTTCTGTCTATTCTATGAACTGGATCTTTTATGCTGTAGCATGTGTAATCCTTTACGGGATCATGCAATTCTTTATCAAACTATCATCCACTGGCAACAATCCTGTTGCATCCTCGATGCTTTTTATTACAGTTCAGTTTATAGTGCAGATGCTACTGGGTGCGTATTTTATCACGAAAAGCGATTTCAATATGGATATGAGCAGCATAAAATATGGGATCGTGGGAGGTATTGCGGCTGCTGTTGCGACCATCATTTTCTTCCTTGCGCTTGAGAGCGGTCCATTATCAAAGGTTTCGCCAATAGTGAATATGAGCCTGCTTGTAAGCGTGTTGCTGGGTGTTATTCTTTTAAAGGAAGCAGTTAACATAAGGATCGCGGCAGGAGTTGTTTTTGCTATTGCGAGCATATTCCTGCTCACGAACGGGAATTGAAAATCAACTTTACTTGCTCTAAATTCAATTTAATTGATTGAACACCTTTATCTATGATCGCATCCCTCCAAAAGCCCGGTAATACTTATGAGCCTTATCGCAGAAGCAAAAAAAGGCAACCTGACAGAAGAAATGAAACAGGTTGCAGCGCAAGAAAGAGTCAACCCGGAATTCGTGCGCCGCGGGATAGAAAGCGGCAGGATAGTAATCCCTGTGAGCCCGTACAGATATACAAAACCTTGTGGAATAGGAAAAGGGCTTCGCACCAAAGTGAACGCATCCATCGGAACGTCCTCTGACATAGTGGATATCGATATGGAGATAGAAAAGGCAAGGGTCGCTGAAGCAACGGGCGCAGATACGCTCATGGAACTTTCAACAGGCGGGGATTTTTATGAGATAAGGAAAAAAGTCATCGAGTCCACTACTCTTTCAGTTGGAAGCGTACCGCTTTACCAGGCTTTCATAGAGGCGATCCGAAAATACGGAAGCACAGTTGACATGAAAGAAGATGAACTCTTCAGGATAACGGCAGAACAGGCAAAGCTGGGGACGAATTTCATGGCAATACATACTGGTATCAATCTCATTACAGTGGAACGGCTCAAGAACCAGGGGCGTTTCGGGGGATTATGCTCCCGCGGCGGGGCGTTCATGACAGCCTGGATGCTGCATAACGAGAAGGAGAATCCGCTGTACAGCGAGTTCGATTACCTCCTTGAAATCATGAAAGAACACGAAGTGACCCTGAGCATGGGTAATGGCATGCGTGCCGGGGCGATACACGATTCCACAGACCGGGCCCAGATACAGGAACTGATAATGAATTCCGAGCTTTCTGACAGGGCGCATGAGGCAGGCGTGCAGACCATCGTGGAGGGACCGGGACACATACCGATAGATGAGATAGACGCCAACGTGAAGCTCATGAAACGGTTGAGCGGCGAGAAGCCGTTCTATATGCTGGGACCGCTTGTTACGGACATTGCGCCAGGATATGACCACATAGTCGCAGCCATAGGCGCATCTCTATCGAGTGCTTACGGCGCGGATTTTATATGCTACGTGACGCCTGCGGAGCACCTTGCTCTCCCTAATGTGGATGATGTGAGGCAGGGCGTGATAACTGCAAGGATAGCGGCGCATATAGGCGACATGGTCAAGAACAACGATAGGGAGAAAGACCTCGACATGGGACGCGCCAGGCGCGATCTGCAGTGGGACAGGATGTACGAGCTTGCTATCGATCCTGTTCATGCAAGAGCGGTCAGGGACAGCCGTTCACCAGAGGATTCTGAAGCATGCACCATGTGTGGGAATTACTGTGCGCTAAAGATCGTGAAGCAGAATTTCAATTTTGAGAGATAATTGAAGTATGGCAGGAACCGCGGGTTGAAGGCGGATGAACGCAGATATTCAAGTACAGGGGGATTTTAACCCTGGCTGATACCACGCTGCTGTTTGCGTTTTTGCAGCGTTTTCTTCAGGAGTCACGTGGTTTTGCTTTCTTTCTTATGTTTCGAGTCACTACCCCGGAATAGAATTCCGGGGCATCACGTGGATGCTCGATGTTTAGAATTTCAATCGATTTCATTGCTGTCTTTTGATCCGATTCAGGCGCAAAAAAACTTGATTCAGTATCTAATTTGAAATAGCACTGCGCCGATAACTTTAACATCAATTAAAACAATTGTTTTAATTATGCCAACAACCATTACAATAAATGAGAAAACAAAAGAAAGGCTATCAGATTATAAATTTGGTGATTGGACATTTGACAATGTTCTAAATATGCTTATGGACAAGGTATCAATCGAGGATATAAGCGATGAACATATCAAAGAACATTACCGCCGCCTTGCAGATTTTAAAGGGATTACAAAAGAGGAATTTAAATCTCGAATGAAGGAAAGAATTTCAAGTGGAAGTTGATATAGTTGAGCAGTGACGAAACTCCATTCGAAGTTCTTATCGACGAAAGAGTTGAAAAAGATTTAGAAAAAATTCCAAAGTATATTGTTAAGAAATTTATAAAACTGCTTGATGAATTTGAGAAGAATCCTATTCGACCGAGATCTGGTTTTGATCTAAAGCCCATGGAAGGATACCCAAGGAATACATATCGATTGAGAATAGGTGATTATCGGGTTCTTTATGCTGTCGATCATGAAGTTAGGAAAGTCAGGATAACTTCAGTCCAGCATAGAGGAGATGCATATAAATAAAAGGTTGTATCTCATATCGGCAATTCCGATATAATCCATTTTTCAGCTAAGTGCTGCCCATATATCCATAAGGCTCTATCTGCTTTTTGATATTCATTCAATTCAAACTCTTGAATGATCTGGTCAATAATCTCTCGAAATGTTTGAGGATCATAGAGATCATTTTGATTGCGAAATTGAATATAGTTTTCTTTTTTTAGTTTCAGTATTGCTTTTTCAACGTACTGATCATATATTGGATAACAGTTTGGATTTGAGAAGTGACAATATTTAGTAGCAAATGAATAAAAATTATGTTCTCTATTAATATCAGGGATTCCATGGCCTAAACGTATTTTGTTAATAGCTTCGGGATTTCCCGTTTTGATAATTGCATCTAAATTTTCTTCTGTCGCTAATCTATAAATGTGATCAGCAATCTTTTTTTTGTCAAAGATATTGGTTCTGTACAATCCGTTCAAAACAGTAAATTTTAAAAGAACTCCAAGTTTATTAATATTTTCTGGATAATTCATAAAGGTTTTTCGAACGGCCTCGTATTCCAACATAGTTGCCTCATCATTCTCGAACTCTTGTATACATCTCGTCAATATCCGCTTCATCAAATCACTGTTTACAAATCACTACTTTTCATCCTAATTACTTTTCGCGCCTGATTTTCACGTTTTTGGACATTTTTCTTGAATCCGCTGTCTTTCGAGAGCATGAGTTTTCCGCAGCGTGCAGTCACAAACCCCGGACTTAAGGCCAGGGCCTGTACATAGCGTTTTCAGGCATATATAAAAGTTCATGCCTATTCGATGATCAAAAACTGAAAGTAAAAAAAAGCAGGAGTTTTTCTCCTACCTTTCCTTGCTGAACACTGCAGCCTTTTTAATTATTTCCATTCTTGATTGTTTTTCACCTGTTGACTTAGGTATTTCCTGTGCCTGTGCCATCTGTTCCATTGCTTCGCGAAGTGGTTTTACAACTTCCTTTGGGATCCTGGCAGTTTCTTTTTTTGTAGCGACCTCGCCTATGAAGGGACATGTTACTCCTGTGAGCACAGCCATTACGCGAACCGCACCTGTAAGATTTTGATCAACCTTTGCTCCCCATATCACTCGCTTTGTGTTGGGCACCTTAGCCATTATCTGCTCACCCGCGATCGCAACTTCATCAAGGGTCATGTCCTCGCCGCCCACGATGTGTATGAGAACGCCGTAAGCCGTGGAAATATCCATGATATCAAGCAGTGGAGTACCCAGCGCCTGTGAGACTGCTTTTTCAACGCGGTTCACACCGTCGCCTTCACCTATTCCTATGGAAGCGATACCTCCACGTTCCATCACTGCACGAAGATCGGCATAGTCAAGATTGACAAGACTTGGCTGTGTAATGGTATCTGTCAGGTTCTTTACAAATGAACCCACAAGTGCGTTTGCCACTGCAAGCGCATCCTTCAATGGGAGATTACCAGCTACTTCCCTGAGCTTTGAGTTATCGATAACAACTATTGAATCACACACCTCTGCAAGCGATTTTACAGCATCGCGGGCTTTTTCACGCCGCGACATTTCAATTGTGAATGGTATAGTCACACAAGCAATTGTAAGAGCACCAGCTTCCCTTCCCGCTGCTGCAACTACAGGCATGGCACCTGTACCTGAGCCGCCCCCGAGACCTGCCACAAGGAACAGGAGATTTGTGCCTTCCAATTCCTGTTTTATTTCAGAAATGTTCTCTCTTGCTGCTTCAGCACCCCTTTCCGAGTATCCACCGCATCCGTGCCCCTTGCATAGCTTCTCACCGAGCAGCATTATCTTATCTGCTCTCGTCATCGAAACGAGATGATTGGCATCGGTATTGGCGGCAATGATCTTACCGCCAGTAAGTTTCTTATCAGCAATCCATGTAGTTATATTACATCCCGCACCACCTAGACCAAAGACGGTCACAGATGGGCGTGCAGTCTTAACTTTTTGAAGTAAATCTTCTCTAGACATAATCAGCCTCCGGTATTACTCTCATCTGTTACTATTTAAATCCTTTTTTTCTTCAAAACTTACGTTCAGACCATCGTATGCTGCAATGACCCTGACACCTGTTCTTTCAGAGATGAGCATTGCCTGGTGGTCTGGAGATGCTTTGAGAACTTGCAACCCGAAGTGGGTAAGTATAGCCATTTTCGGCTTTATAGATCCTATCAGATCTGCAGCCTCTTTGATATTCAGATGCCTGATCCTTTTATCAGTGATCATTCTTACAACGTTGATAATAAGGAAATCAACTCCTTTAAAAGCCTGCGCAAGCTCTGGGAAATATTCGGTGTCTGGGATGTAACCAAGTCGCATGGAATTGAATTCATATATCGCCCCGTAAGTTTCCACAGGGTGCATGGTTCTAATTGGAAATGATATGTTAATGTTGCGAATAGATAATTCCATGCCTTCTTTTATCTCAACTATTTCAGTGAATGGTCTTACATACTGAAGCACTACCGGGTCTTCATTCAGGCAGTCCCGGGGAACTATCACAAGTCCGCGCGGCTGGAAACCACCTCCGGTCATTGCTTCAATCATGACATTTATGTCGTTGCTGTGGTCTATGTGCCTGTGGGAGAGCACTATTGCATCAAGTGAGGAAGGTTTAAGCACGTGCTTGTGTGCCATTACAAGACTTCCAGGTCCAGGGTCCTGCAATATATTCACGTCGCCAAGCCTCAGCCAGAACCCCCCGCTATGGCGCATCTGGTTCAGCACCACCATCCTTCCACCGCCTGTCCCGAGAAAAATAACGCATGACATTATTAGTTATCATGTTAAACTTATACAAAAAATTTTTGTAGAAAAATAAGAAACAATATAATTTCATATTTGCTTAAAAGAGTGAAAGAATTTACTTCTTTAGGCAAAAACACTATCTACATGCCTCGAACTTAAGTCCGGGGTTTGGTGACTGAAAATGATGGGTGTTTTGTGCATCCGTTAAATTGGCTAAAGCCATATAACAATTACGGGATTAAATTTGGGCACGGTATGGCTCAATAGTATCTGATGTTCGGGATTTTCAGTAGTGTATCTGCATGAAGATTTGTCGGCGCCAAGCGGGGTTGTGAAGATAGGTGGAAAAGATGAGTTATATATACCGCTGCTGATAACAAATGTAATTCTTAAAGGAGATACAAAGATGGAAAAATATACTCTCCCCGTAGTAATAGAAAAAGACGAATACGGCTATTTTGCAATGTGCCCAGCTTTGCAGGGCTGTTATTCTCAGGGGGATACTTATGAGGAAGCCATAAAATATACAAGAATGATGAAGGGAAAAGAGTAACTATTGCTTTCCTTAGCAGAAAACCTGCAAATCCACAGCTCATTTATGTTCCATCATCCTCTTCCCTATCTCCTTTGCCGCCACTTTAGCCTCTTTCTTCTCCCATGAGCGCCTGACCTGTTTACTCTCAAGGAGCGGCAGGAACTCTGAGATCCTTTCATCCACTAACTTGCGAAACGTCCCATTAACTTCAGGCATGGCGACGGGTGGCTCTACTTTCCTCTCTGCTTTTTCTACGCTTATCGTGTGAGACACATCAGGTCTCTCTCTCTCATTTGTGGTCAGGCAAACGATCGCATCCTTCCATTCCTTTGCCCAGGGTGTATCTAATATTTCAGTGTGCTTTGTCGCTGTCCTCTTCACTCCTATCGCCTTAACATGACATGCTTTCTCGCACGCACCGCAGTACGTGCAGAAATCCCGCACCACATCGATCTTCTTATCTTTCGGGATGATCCATGCCTTTGAGGGACAGACATTGAAACAACCGTGGCATCCCACAGGGTCGCAGCCTTTGAGTTTTGCATCTATCAGCTCTATATCACCCTCAAAAGGTTTTGTCACCTTTGCGGCATCGTATGGGCACACCGCCTCGCACCAGCCGCATCGCGTGCATTTGTTATCATCCACTTTGATATTCCCGGTGAGCTTCGGCGCTTCCCCGAAAAAGTCCCCCTTCACCTTTATGGCATCCTCCGGGCAGAACGGGACGCAGATGCCGCAGTAATCGCACTTTTCGCGGTCAACAAGGAGGTTATCAAAAGGCACAAGTGCATCGGCTGTGGATTTCCTGTCAATGAGCACGAAAGCAGGGCACAGCTCTGCGCATGCGCCGCAGAGGGTGCATTTTTCCATGTCAACTTCTATCTCGCCCTTCCTGCCAGCTCTGAAGGGTGCTGCGGTCTCTTTTTTTGGGAAGGTGAACTCCACGGCAATCGCTTCTTCAGGACATGCTTTCTTACAGAGCAGGCATGGAAGGCACATTTCATTGAAGATAACGCTTGAATCAAGATGCGGGAACTCTGTTAATTCAAATATGTCCTTGTCATTTATTGACAGCCTGACCGCTTTTACATGGCAGAAGGCTGCGCACATACCACAAAAAGAACATTTTGTATGGTCAATTATAACAGGCGGGGCATCCATGCCCGTAGCTATTTCTATCAGGGGTCCAGCTTCGATTGCTTTTTTGGGGCATATTTCAATGCATATCCCGCAGCCGTTGCAGCGCTTGTAATCATAATCAAGAGTCTTTTTTGATTTCCCGGTCTTTTGAGTGTACAGGAAATGCGAATCCCTGACCTCGCTATCAACCGTTACTTCAAGTTTTTCCTCTGTCATGTCATCCCTTGAGTTCGCTGCCTGCCGGACCTATTTCTTTAAGTTGTTCCACATAGTCCTTTACTATCCCTGCGAACTTCCTGCCTTCGCTTGCTGCAAGCCATTCTACCCGCAGACGCCTCTGGTCAAACCCAAGGTCGACGAGCAATTTAGTAAGGACATTCATCCTCTGGAGGGCGCAGTAGTTCCCTATGGTATAATGACATTCTCCCAGCCTGCATCCTGCAACGAGCACGCCGTCGGCCCCACGTCGCAGCGCTTCCAGGACAAATGATGGATTTATCCTTCCAGCGCATAACAATCTGATATTTCGCAAATTGGTGGGATACTGCAATCTCAGGGAACCCGCCAGGTCTGCTGCCGCGTAGGAGCACCAGTAGCACAGGAACCCGATCACGAGCGGAAATTCATGTATCTCGCGCGTGGCTTCAACTATCTGCGCCATTATCTGGTCATCAGCGTAATTCCTGACCTGAAGCGCTCCGTTGGGGCACGCTCCGCTGCAAGCCCCGCACCCGCGACATGCGATTTCATCCACGGTCGCTTTTCCGTTCACGACCTTTATCCTGCCAAGAGAGCATACAGACTCGCATATCCTGCATCCATCACACAGTTCGGGGAGCACATATGCGCTTATCGGTTCGACCTCTATCTCTCCCCTTCGAAGCAGTGCATCAGCTTTTGCGGCTGCTGCACTTCCTTGTTCGATCGATACCTGTATTTCCTTTGGACCGCCTGCACATCCTGCGATATACACGCCCCTGATATGGGTCTGCACAGGTCTCATCTTGGGATGAGCGCTCTGGAGGAACCTGTCGGGTCTGGTGGAAAGGTTCAGCATCTTTGAAAGAACCTCAGTATCCTTATTCGCCTCCATGCCTACAGCAAGAACAACAAGGTCGCAGGCTTCTTGGAGCGTTTCTCCGGAAAGTGTATCTTCATAATGAATTATCGTCCTGCCGTCCGATTCTTCAACCTCCGCAACGCGCCCTCGCACGAACGACACGCCAGCTTCCTGCGCGCGGCGGTAGTATTCCTCATACCCCTCACCGCTCGCCCTGATATCGATATAATGTATCGAAACCTTTGCATCAGGATAAAGTTCCGCTATCTTCACAGCGTTCTTGATAGAAGCCATGCAGCATACCTTTGAGCAATAGGGATTCCCAACCTGTTCGTCCCTTGACCCCACGCACAGGACAAAAGCCACTTTTTTCACATCCTCACATGTTGCAGGGGACACTACCCTTCCGTGAGTAGGACCCGCGGCGCTTAGCATACGTTCAAGTTCAAGGCTTGTAACCACGTTCTTATGCCTTCCGTATCCGTATTCCTCTTTGCGGGCAGCATCGAAGGGCTGGTAGCCTGTTGCAAGTATCACCGCGCCTACATTGAATTCGAACACTTCAGGCTTCTGAGAAAAGTCTACAGCCTCTGCAGGGCACGCCAGCCTGCACAGATCACAGCCCACGCAGTGCTCGTCAATACATGCCACAAGAGGCACTGACTGTGCAAATGGGATATAAATGGATTTGCGCCTTCCTATCCCGAAATCGAACTGGTTCGGCACATCTACAGGACATACACCTGCGCATAGATCTATGCAGCCCTTGCATTTTTTTTCGTCGATATAGCGAGGCTTTTTCACCCCTGTTATTTTGAAATTGCCTGCTCTGCCCTCTATTTTCGTGATCTCTGAATACGTGTACAACGTAATATTTGGATTATTCTGTACATCAGACATCCTGGGGGCAAGAACGCATAGCGAGCAGTCGTTCGTTGGAAAGACCTCATTAAGAAGTGTCATTTTACCTCCTATCGTAGGTTCCTTTTCAACGAGATACACTTTTGTTCCCATGTCGGCAAGCGAAAGCGCAGCCTCAATGCCTGCAACACCCGCTCCTATCACCAGCACTTCAGGTCTGGCAAATACGATCTTTTTCTCAAGGGGGGATTGCAGTTCGATCTTTGCAACACCCATTGCCACGAGGTCTTTGGCTTTCTGTGTGGCAAGACTGCTCTTGTCTGTGTGCACCCATGATCCCTGCTCACGGATATTGACCATCTCAAGCATGTGTGGATTGATTCCTGCCTGCTTGAGCGCTCTTTTGAACGTGACTTCATGCAATCGTGGGGAGCATGCCGCAACAACGATGCGGTCAAGTTTATTATCGACTATGTCTTTTTTTATCTGCTCCTGTCCTGCATCGCCGCATGCGAATTGTATGTCTCGGGCGACGGCTACGTCTTTTAATTTTTCAGCATGTCTCCTTACGCCCTCAACGTCAATGGTTCCGGCTATGTTCGACCCGCAGTGGCAGATGTATACGCCTGTTGGCATTGGTGCTCCAGATTCTTAATGATTATTCATTATATATATACCTTATTCAAATTGAATTTTATTAATAGATTTTTAGATTATCTCTTCGCGAAATTATTTCACTTGATGTAGTAATTTCACCATGGAATGCTTCATCCATTAAAATATGCAATTGTTCTATTCGTATTATTATTTCATTTAGTCTTAAATACAAAGGTTTAGCCCAATATATTAAAATAAAAAAAATAGATATTATTGCTATGCCAGACTTCACTTGAAGTTCAAGAAGTGGGTATGGAGGAATATCTAATTTTATAAATAATATCCAGAAAAAGTATCCTAAAATTATAAATTGATAAGCAATAGCACCAACAAGAGAAATCATGAAAAACTTTTTATCAATTGAATTATCTTCAATTTTTTCGAGTTTTTCTAAAAGTTTGTTTTCATAAGTAACTACAAAAAAAGCCCCTAAGAGTTCCAATCCAATAATAAAAAGCAATATTGAGTAAAATATTGATTCCAATATCTGAACAGGTATTGTGGGGAATGAGAAAATCTGTGTGCTTAAACGATGTATAAGAACTATGATAAAAATAACAAATATTGGAAAAATATTACTATATCCTTGTTTTGAAGTAGGTGCATTAATTATTCGTTGAATTTGATCATGCAAAGCAATAGCATAGAATCCCGATATTATTCTATATATCTGAAAAAAAAATATTAATATTAGGGAACTAAACACTATTTTGAATTCAAAGATTTTTTCCGTTCTTAAATCATATGATATTTGGTCAAAAAATAGTTGTATTAATACCGATGTTTGTTGTATAGAATCAGCTGTTTCTTTTAGATTCAATTGATACACCCATTTCAAAACAAAATTACAATTCAATCATTATTCAATTATTTTTTGTTTTTGAATGCTCTTAAAAAACTTGATTAATATAATAATTAGTGCCACAAAAACGGCAACAACGATGAATGCATCCCATGCAATGGATGATGATCTTTCCGACATAATAATTGTAATACCTCCCTATATATTATGATCTTCTGATTAATAAACTATTACATAACGAAATTTAGATCATATTTTATCTATATCATTTTAATAAGCCTCTCAAGAACCGCATCCACACCTTCGCCCGTAAGCGTTGACATGCTCATGTCCGCGCCTTCAAATGGCGTAATGTCAGTCTTGTTAGCTGCAACTATCATCGGGATACCGAACTCTTTTTTTATTTCCTCAAGCAGATGCATCTGCTTTTCAAGTGTATAGCCGCATGTTTCAGAAGGATCGATAATAAATAGCATCACCTTTCCCACATGCCTGAGCGCAGATATCGCCTGGAGTTCTATCTCGTTCCTTTCCTCAAGTGGGCGGTCAAGAAGCCCCGGGGTATCGATGATCTGGTATCGTATCTTATTCTTTTCGAAATGTCCCACTGCCAACCCTTTGGTCGTAAATGGATAGGAAGCTATCTCAGGCCGAGCTGTGCTCACAAGGGCTACAAAGCTGGACTTTCCCACGTTTGGATAGCCTGCCACAACAATTGCCGGCCCTTCGCCTATTTCAGGGAGCTTGCGAAGCTTATTTCTCGCATCGTTCATGAAGCGCAGGTTACCGTCAATGCTGTCCACGATTGAGGATATCCTGCCGAACGCCGCCTTTCGCACAACCTTTGCATCATCGGCGTTTCGCATCATACCTACATATTTTCGTGACATCTCGTTTATCTTTGTGCCCGCCCACTGCACAGAAGCGAGATTCATTTTCATCTCCTCAACTCCCACGATTATGTCTGCAAGCTCCAGATAGAACGGAGGCATAGTGTCAAAACTGGGAAATTTTCTTACTATGTTGATAAGATTATCGCTGAGGATGTGGGCTGCAGTAAGTAGCATGGATTCCTCGGCTTTGAGCTTGGACGCGCGGTCAAGAATTCGTTTTCCGTGCTTAGCGCGGGCTGCGCGCTTGAATGATTTGTTAAGGAGTTCCTCTGAGGTGGGTACTGTGGGTATTTTTTCGAATATCATCAGGTACAAGATGTGCTGTTAAGATAAAATGATTATGTATATCGTCAAAACGTTACTTTTAAGTATTGCTTTGCCAAATATATCATTGGAGATTGTTAGTAATGGTAGATACTTGGGATGAATTCAGAAGATTTGAAGAAATAATGAACAGGATGTTTGAAGAGTTCTCAGGAAGACCCCGCAGGAGACTTTTACCTTCAGGTGAAAGAGGAGAAATAGCGCCTGCAGTACACAGGGAGCCTTTTATCGATGTTATCGAGACCGATAAGGAGATAATCGCTACTGCCGAATTGCCAGGTCTTGAAAAACAGGACATCAATATCAATGTCACCGAAGACAGGCTTGAGATATCTGCAGAAACAAAGCATGAAGAGAAGAAGGAAGAGAAGGGTTATGTGTACAGAGAAAGAAGCTCCGGGAGTTATTACAGGGCGAT
>JBGOYM010000013.1:0-17949 GCA_041479675.1 Candidatus Methanoperedens sp. | reverse complement strand
GAGCGCGGTGTCTGCTGCCTGGACTTCACCGCGGGATGAGATGGCTTTTGCCATGCTGACATCCATGCGGACGAGGTTGATAGAGGCGATCACGCTAACAAGTAACAGGAACACTCCGATGACCGCGAACGGGACTTTTGCATTGTTGTCATCGAATAACGATCTTATTGTCATCCTCTCCTCCCCCATATAGATAGCGTAACCTCAGCGCGGCTGACGCTTATTCGTGAGAATACCTCTGTATATATGCTCTCTCTTACATCTTCAATGGTCATGACATCGTTCACATACATGTCCGAAAGCTCAGTAACCATTGCTCTTATTTCGCCATCTGAAACCCTCCGCGTTTCCTCTTTCGCCACTTCCTTAAGATATGACTTGAACGTATCAGAGAGGCTCCCATTGACTATGATCCCTTCTTCCTCCAGTGTGCTGATAATAGTCTCATTGATACTGTCGATCAATTCATTACCTCCTTCTGGCAGTAAATTATTGATTTGCCCTGTGACAGTATCCTGCCCCTCATCAATGACAGGTCCCATAGTCTCATCTACCAGATCCACCACTGCTTCATCTATTGTAATGTTAATAGAATCAAATATTTCCTTTGAGATCTCACCCTCTATTTGCATCCTGTTCGTAGAGTCTTTCTTTAGATTTGCGAATGTCGATGAAATATTCCCGAACGTGGTGTTAAAATTTTCATTTACGATCATCTCCACCCGCTGGCGGGAAAAATCCACACTATACGGCATTGTGATGTATGCCGTTTCAACGTATGCATAGTCCGGTACCTCCTCCCCGATCCTTACATCGCTCCCCACTGGCACATTAACAATAGGTCGCCACACCACAGTTAAATTATAGCTGTACCGGTCTGCTATCTGTCCATCCAGATATTCTTTCATGGTACTTTCCAGGCTGTTCGTGTAATTTGTCATCAGGAAGTTCAATTGGATACTTTTTCCGTTTTGGTATATTACCCACTGCGCTGCTGCATCCTCAGCAGCGATATCAGCAAAAGTCCTGTGCTTTAACTCCCTTCCCAATATCAACTTTTTTCCCGTTATATATAATGAAGAATCATTGATAGGACCTGCTATGGCATCAAGCTGCTCACCTGCAGTCGTATACTCGAACTCATCAATCCTTCCGTTCAATATCGTTGTAAGCATCCGGGACGACTGAGCCTGGCTTTTTGAATCTATCACAGATTTTACCTGGATGTTTCCAGTGATTGTTGGGAGAAGTATTAAAGATGCAATAGATATCAGTACAAGAAATATCAGCACATCGATCGTGGTTGAGAAACCGCGTGAATCAGAGTAAAAATAAACCTGTCTCTTCATCATTTCCTCCATATTTTTACTGTCAGCGTGCCCGGAAGTTCCTGCACATCGTTGAGCCTGACAGTTACAGGTATTGATGATGATATCCCGTACTTTGATATTGCAATGTCGGGATTCTTGATTATCCGGATGTATGTCCTGCTCTTTGTGTCCACCTCAACCTTGAGTACAAAGTTATAATAAGCGCCGTATTTTTGCATCAGTTCTTTCGGGTCATTTCCGACCGCTTCAAGCCGCACCGCATCGATAACATCCGGACGCATGCTTCCTGTGAGTGTACTTTCCCTGCTCAGCTTTTCAGCAAGGTTCGAAGCATCCTGGTAATTTTCGGCTATGAAAGCATTGTTCTGATATGCCCCGTATGCCTGCGACATTATGGCTATAAAGACAACAAACCCTACAACTGCCAGCGCCATTGCAGGCATATCGACGTGCGGTTCCACTATAGCGCGCTCATCACTGATAAACGAGAACATAGTCCCTCTCCACACTTCTATTTCCATCTCTATAATGGATCATTACTTTTTCAATAAGCAGTGACCTGTTCATGTCAGGAATGAACGGGGTACGGGCAAGCTCAGCCTCGATATTATTGAACATCCCATCCACTATTTCTTTATCCCTCGAAAAATCAAGCGGGCTTACCGCATCTCCATTTCTCCCTGCGCCAAGGTCGCTAAGCTTTTTCCTCAGACCTGATGTATTGCTCCAATTGCTGTTCGGAGGATAAACACGCGCGACCAGAGGCTCTGCGTGGACAAGCTCACGTTCCCCCCACGGTGTGCTGAGATTATAGCGGGCGACCACGAATTCAGTAGATATCTCTATCCTTTTATTCTTATCTTTTTCATCAAATACATAGAAATATTTATAACCGGGTACGGTAACGACGTCCACGGCTTCGATCCTTGATGCGATATCTGAAGCAGCGGCATCCATCCCTGCCCTTGCCTGTTGCTCATTGAACATGGGATATATTTTGAATGCGCTAAGAAGCAGCACCGCGGCAAATAATATCACCCCTATTCGTGTTATGAAGAAATCAGCCCATGCCCTTTCGTCGTCAGTAAACCGCCTCATACCCCTCTTATCGCTACGAACGTTTCATTGTTATTCCTGATAAGCTCAAGAGTCAGTTCATATTCACCAGGATAAAACACAGCATGCCCGGAGAATCGCACTATAGAGGACTTTGCCTGAACCCTGCCGTTATTAAGGACATAATAATATACATTGTCAGTGCGTGGATCTGCCGCGCCATCCGGCATTCCTCCGAATACCACAAAAGCGGTATTGTCCGGAATTTGCACGCGCATGCTCTCCATCGTGCCTGGGAGATCCACGGGATCATTAATGTCCCTTGCTCCTCCCTGAATATACATTACTGCGGCGTGTTTTTCTATCCTGTCAAGTTCGTTCATGAGCTTTTTTTCTTTTACATCACCGATAAAGTCTGATGCAGCCTTTCCGGTAAGACCGAGTATCACTGAAAAGATTATTGCTGTGACCACTATACGCATCGGCAAGCCTTCTGCTGCCTGTTCGTCATTGAGAAATCTTCTTAACACTTTTTTCCTGCCTTTCAGGGGGTAACTTTTCTTGACTTTATAAATGTTTTGAAAAAAACCAGTATTCTGCAAGTATTCGAGTCAGAACATTCAAAAAAATGTCAGGAACGTATCTTGACTTTGTCACATTTCAGAGAGCAAATGAATTATTTCAGACGGGATGACATGATGAACATGAAAGACTGACAAAAGGTACAGTCAATATCAAGCTAAAATGGGTTTATTCCAGTCTTTAGACGCTCCCTGTATTTGAAGAGCCACTCAACATAAGAAAGCCCCTGGGAAACAGCAGAATCCATATCATCGCCCTGTTTTTTGACTTCTACCACGACCATCGCTTTGCTATGCCTCTCCTTTGCCAGATCAATGCCAGTTACCTGACAGGTTTGTTCTGCATCAAGAAGCGTGGTATAAAAAACCACAGAGATCACAGAGTACACAGAGAAAAGCATCTCCGCTCTGTGCTCTCTGTGTGCTGGTATGAAAAACTCAATTTTCATGTTCATTTATGAACCGCGTTCATAGCCGACTCTGTGGTTGATCAACTTGATCAATCCTGAACCTGACTGGATGACAACGACCGCGCCTGTGGACTCTTCTTCCTGCTGCCTGACGTTGATGTCTTCTTTTATCTGGACTATATATTGCATCGGATAAGCAATACCTTCGCCACCTATATAGCTATAAGATAATATTAATACTGGGATATATTGCAATTTCTATCAATAAATATATCCCAGGAACCTTGTATGTTCAATATTAATTTATGTCTTCAATGTTTAAAAACCTGTCTGAATTCAAAGACGTTATCTCATTTGATTATCATGGTGACAGCATTATTATCCATGACCGGTCGAGTTACCATGCTCGGTATTTCTCGTTGGACAGGAGAAGGTGGAAGTTATCGTACTGTTCAACGATTTTTCAATACATCCATAGATTGGAAAAATGTTCAATGGAGTCTAATTCAAAAATTTTTTCTGAATACTTCTGACACTTTTGTCTTAGCCGGTGATGAAACAACCGTGACAAAAGCTGGCAAGAAAACATTTGGTCTCGATCGGTTTTTTTCATCCCTATTTGGGAAAACAGTTCCAGGATTATCATTCTTTGTATTTTCTCTGGTCAGTACAAAATGGCGAATCTCACTGCCGGTAATGGTCCAACAGATGATTCGTCCAAAAGAAGAAATAGAAACTGAAAAAAATAGCAGTGAATCCGTGAAAAAAAGAGGGAGTGGGAGACCGAAAGGCAGTAAAAATAAAACCAAGGAGAATGTTGAATTATCTCCATATCTCAAGATCATCCAGAATCTATTACTGCAAGTGGTGCAGCTAATTGGAAAAAATATTCATGTCAAATATGCGGTGTTTGATGGTGCATTTGGCCATAATGATGCATTGCAAATGGTTAAACTCGGTGGATTGGATTTGATTTCAAAATTGAAAAAGAACTCAAAGCTATATTTTCCTTATAAAGGTGCATACAGTGGGAAAGGGGCACATAAGAAATATGGGGAACAAATTAACTATAAAAAGATTCCTACCAAGTTTTTGAAAAAGAGTACTTGTGAAAAGTCGATTCAGACTGACATTTATCAAATGACAATGCTGCATAAATTATTCTCTCAACAGTTGAATATAGTGATCATAGTTAAAGAAAATCTTGAAACCAAAGCCAGAGATTTTGTGATTTTATTCAGCAGTGATCTGGATTTGGATTATGAGAAGTTGATCGACTATTACAAGCTACGTTTTCAGATTGAATTCAATTTCCGAGATGCAAAACAATACTGGGGATTGGAGGATTTTATGAACATCAAAGAAACACCTATCACGAATGCAGTCAACCTTGCTTTTTTTATGGTAAATCTTTCTCATATTTTAATCAACAATGTTCGTCCACATAATGCGGAATTTAGTGTTCAAGATCTAAAAGCGTATTTTAGAGGCAGTAAATATGTAGATGAAGTATTAAAATTGCTTCCGAAAAAACCAGATCCAATTTTAATTCAGCAAATATTTAAAGAAATAACGATAATAGGAAAAATTAATACTGATTAATGGCGAAGGTATTGATAAGAGAATAATAATGAAATAGAACACGGATTGCACGGATGACACGGATGCCCACGGATACAATTATCCGTGAAAGTCCGTCTGATCCGTGGCATCCGTGTGCGATTTAAACTAAACCTGAAAAACATGCAAAACCCGATCTCGCAGGATCTTCCTTCTTCCATCGGGGGCAGGTTTGCGGATTCCCAGATGGTGAACTTGATGATGCCTGTTTCATCGCCTATAAGACCAGTCTGGGTGATCTTATCAGATGTATTGTCCCATATCTGCACCACTTTTACCTTCAGGGTCACCCATTTGCCGTCTTCCTTCACGTCTGTAACATAAATTGGCGTTGAACTGCCCTTATAAAGAGCGGAAGGGTCAACGCCAATGTTTTTTAAAGTGGCATGTATTTCTGCCTGAGTAAATATTTCACCTTATATTTAACATGCCCTGAGTCCGCTTTTTGGGGTAAATAATCGTGGTGCACTACCGGAAATGTGAATGAACCACGGATTGAAGGAAGAGGACTACTCGAAAATATGTTGCTGTGTTTCTATGGAAGAAAGACAAAAAACTGCCTACTAAACTGCGAGAGCGCTCATTCCTGTAAATGAGCACAGTCTCAATGATCAATAAACCCAGATCAGAAGGAGTTTCAAAATATGCCCCTCCGTTTTTTGTCTGTTGCCTTTCCGTTTGTGCTTCGTTGAGTGTCCGTAGGCATTCCATTGGGATCAAATGAACTATATTATGGAATGATCATATTTTTTTCTATCCTCTTGAATGAACACCCAGAAAATCCACCATCATTATCATTTCCCCCACGTCAATGCCAGCCAGAGGTCTTCCATCGAGTTATTGCCGAAATATAGTGTGAGCGGCCCGGTCGGCGACAGATCCACAGTATTTGGCAGTTTGCCGGTCATAAGGGCCAATGGTGAATTGCCCAATGCGATCTTTCCTGCTTCATCAAGTTTACCCTTCGCATCGACTTTGTCTGAGACTTCTACGCTTTCTGTTGTTCTGGCAAACAACTCCAACTGCTTTACAGTTTCCAGGCGGTCTATGCTCCAGAACGGATAATGTTCAGGCTTGAGGTTGAGCGTCAGACCCGCTGGATTATCAGAACTTACACTCTCAACTCTCGTGAATTTCGCCCACTCTGTCGGGAACTCATGCCTCACCGAGAACAGCCTCACCGACCCGGAAGCCTGCGCTTCATCGATCATGGTCTTGAGGTTCTCGACCGCGCCGTTTCGGAGCAAGTCGCCGCCTTCCCGCGCCGTGTAGTGCAAATGCAGTATGACATCAGAGATGGTGTCATAGTCGAACGACTTGAATTGCGTCGGTAATTGGATCCGCCATGTACTGATCGCGCCCTGACCTTCGAATGGCAGGTAGCGCTCGTCACGCAAGTTTGCTTCGAACAGGCCGCTGTCGTTCTGGCCGCTGCTGGTGACGATCGATTGGATGGTGCCGAAACTGTCGGAAAAGCGTTTATCGTCGCCCTGGCGTTTATAACTACCACTTGGAAGAATACTGGCATGGCGGATAGTGCTGCTTTGCTGCGTGAGCGTGCAATTAACACCAGCGTATGGACCGGTCACGCAGGGAATAGTTATGCTGACTGACTTGATCCGCCTCATGTAATGACCCGGATAATCCATGTCAAAGAGCGCTTCAGGCAGGCTTATAAAACACTCTCCCGTTTCTTTTAGCTTAACGAGGCTTATCGGATCGATCGTGATGAGCGAAATGTGTTTGGTGATTTCATACTCGCGTTTGTTCTTGTCCAAATACGCCACTTCCATACGCTTAAGATCGTGGTGCAACCGTTCTCCGCTTAACAGTCCCTTCTTCAGGCTGTCCCAGTAGCCGAATTGAATAAAGTTTGAATCTTTCAATCCCAGTTCGTGTCGGAAGGCACGTTCTGCTCGTTTTGACACGTCATACGCCAGTTGGTAACTCTGGAAATAGATGCCTGAGATCTGGCCGACCATCCAGCTATAAAGCTGCTGGTTGGTAAACTTGCCGCGCATATATTCATCCACTTCTTTGGCGTTCTCGATTTGCGTATCGTGGTTTATCAGTTCGCTATCCGAAATAGCCAGACGGATTTCTGCAGCAGCGATTTGTTTCTCCACCTGCTTCAGTTCTTTCGTCGCCAGGTCTGCCTGATGAGTCCAATCCTCCTGGCGTCGTTGATAACTGCCCAGAGTTGCACTCAGCGACGCACCGGTGTTGAGCATGGAAGCAGTTACACCTGCGGCACTGCCGAAAGCCTGCGCCGCAGGACCTACATTATCGCCTCCATAGGTTGCCCCAATGGTTGTTGGTGCTCCCGTTTTTATACCGGGAATTAGATGCAAGACAGCTGCTGTAACTTCTGATCCGAGTTGCACACCCATGGGTATGAGACTATTAGTCATTAGAGCCAGATGACCTATCTCAAAAGGATTCATAAATTCTCGGCTCTGATAAAACTGCTGGCGGGCGGTGACAACCTCCTGGTACTTCAATAACCCTGCATGCGTATTTTTTGCTTCTTCAACCTGTTGTTCTTTAATACCCCGAATCGCCTTAAGCAGTTCAACTTCATGAGTGGAACGCAGCAATGACAGCGCTTCTGCGTCTCGCTTTTCAAGTGCTGATAGCAATGCCCCACCCAGAGCCTTAACATCATTACAGAGTTCGGAGGCTTTTTGCACCATCACATTGAAGCGATAATACGGGACTGCCGAGTTGATGTCGTTCAGGGCGCTGGCGATATCCACACCTGCGGCGGCGGCTCTCACCAGCAGCCCGGGGTCAATCGGCGGTTCGAATATCGGCAATGAACGCTCCACACCTTCGATGTTCATGCAATGGCGAATCTTGAACAGTCGATCGCCCACGGTATCCCAGTAACCCAGCAGCATATCATTTCCTGGAATACAGAAAAATGGCATAAAAAGTGCGCCGCCCTGCATTCCTTCGGCTGGGATTGGAGCTGCTGAAGGTGGTAGAAAGCTTTCTATTTCCACAACTGCGTTAGATAGACTATCCAACGCTTTAATATCGTCGAGAGTACGGAATGTCTGGAGTTTCGCCCTGGCGCGTGCCGGAATGTTTTCAGGTCGCTTACCGAGGATCTGCGCAGCCAGAATGTAGAGCTGCGTGGCTTCGTTGATGGACTCAATCGTGTCGCGACGGAACAATTGATCGCCCCACGCAATGAGGTTATCAATGTAGCGCATCACGACCGCCTTCATATATGCCACCTTGCGTATCCGGGCGATGACGTGCGGCTTGAAGGGATCGGCTTCCCAATTCGCAACTTGAGCATCCAGTTTTGTCGCGTCCGCAATCAACGCTTCAAGAGTTTGGATGCCCTGCATAGCCTCATCGTAGAACGGCTTCACTCGCCAGAATCGCTCTATTCCGGGATTGCCCGGCATGTCAGGCGAATCGGTCGCGGTCGGATCAAATATATAATGGAACCATTTTTGTGCTTCCTCGAAGCGCTGATTCTTGCTCAACTGCATCGCAATCAGGAAAGGAGTATGGAAGAAAATCTCCCAGTTGTACTGGGAATACGTACCACAGGGACTGAAGTCCACGTCTTCTCTTGGCAGCAAAGTGTCGTCGACAAAATTTGGATCTGCCCAATACTTCAGGAATTCACTCGTTTTATCGGTCAGCCGCTGATTGTTCAGTGTGAGCAGGCCGCCAATGCCATGTCGACTAAGCGACTTCATAAACTCACCGATCCGTGGGTGATAAAACGTACTGAACCGAAGATTGAACCCCTCCCCCCCTATGTCACCGGACACCTTATGAGGAAAAACGAAGTATGTGCGTTTCTCATCCTGGAAGAAGAACCACCACCCATATTCAAGCAGGTCATACTTCTGGTGAGCGAACAACAAACGAAACTTCCCGCCTGGAGTTTCCCATAAAATCATATTATCATCTTGTCCCAGTGTACCGTCAGATTTCTCGAACTCCACCATCGCCATGCTTTGAAATTGTGTGCCCGGCAGAGGATTCAGGTTGGTCGGGCACATGCTGTTAAGCTGCGCGACTGGCACAGCCGCGAGATCCCCGTTGCAATCATTCAGGATGAACTCCCCGATTCCCTGCATTGGCTTGGGTGTCGTCACATACCCAGGCTCTGGTTGTTGGATTGGTGGAGGAGGAGTGCGAACCTTCAGCTTAACGATCATTCTGCGTCCAAATGTTGGTAAAGTAGAAATGATAACAGCGCCAGCATTAGCAGGAAAACCAGCAGCAATATCATCAACAACATCAATAAGAGCTTCATATACGGCTTTAGGATGGGAAGAAGGATCAGTAGGAATCCACGAACCCTCGTCTTTCCCTGATGACTCCAATTCATAATCTTTAGAAACCAAGTGTAAAAATACTATGTCTTCATATGCCTTTGTTGAATACGCAATGCCATTTGAATTTAAAGCGATGATGTCGCATATCTCACCGGAATCCAATTTATCACCCAAAAAATTTTTGCAGATATAAATTTTGATCTTCGCTCCCTCGTCTTTGTTTGGTTTTCTATCGCCTATTAGAAAACGGCACTTAATGTATGTCGGTACGTGAACCTCTCTAAATCCTTTCGAGTCAACGATAGGGACCTTATGCGGCGTTAGAATCCCAAATAACTGAATTTTGTCAGTAACCGGTGGGATAGGGATTTGCTCAGGCTGCTGTAAAACTGTATCTACGATTGTGCCGTAACATTCGATAATGAGCTGTTTGCCTGCCAAGCTCTGAAGTATTTGGGTCTTGAACGAAAAATCTTGCGGATCTTGTGGGACAACCAATAGCGGATCTTGTGGGGCATCCGTTGTTGGGTATATGTTTATCTTTCCATTCTCAGTCTTCACATTGAATTTATCAATTTTACCGTTAGGGAGTGTTAGTTTCAATTCAGTGTTATCATTATCAAGATTAAGCGAAAGAGATTTGGTTCCATATTTTATTTTTACGGTCTTATCTTTATCGGTTTTAGTAATTTTAGCAAATTGTATCCAAGTTAAAGTATCATATTTCTCCATTAGAATGTGTATAAGTCTCACATTATCGTTTCCCGGGATTTCGTCCCAGCAAAACAAATACAAGGTTGGATATGGGTACTTATTATAGCGCAGATGTTCTTTCGACACCTTTTTCGAAGACCATCTTTCGTTCTTATATTCGCTCCATGCAAGCTTGATCTCCCAGTACTTCCCGGGATCTTCATCTTTTTTCCTCTGCTCTTTTGTGGGTTGCTCTGACTTCTCCGTAAAAATGGACCAGAAAAGATACAGACGCCGGTTCCATGCCACAGGGATCAGATGATCTCCCTCAATGTCCAGGTCAACTTTCTCCCAGGCTGTCCACACATCGCCTTCCAGGCAGCGATAAAAGTAGATGTGGGGCGTCGTATAGGTGCGGCCAAAGACATGAAGGGTGTCAGTTTCTGGCCGCCCTAGGATGTCGGTCCCTGTCTCTGCTTTCTGGAGATACATTCCCATGATTTCCAGCCGGGCAACCTGGTCGAGCTCTTCAAGGTAATGCAGGAAGGCATCTTCTGCCGTGTCCATCGTCACGTCGCTTTGCAGCAGTTCGTTTTCGAGATCTTTGTAGAACGGCGATTTATCATCCCGAAGTTCAGGCTCGATCCAGTTCTCCGGGTATAAAAGCACCTTACGATTGGCTTCCCATACCCGGTACCATTTGCGCCATTGCGCCCACTGTTGGGCTTCTTTGGAAGTCAGGGAAACGCCAGATTCCAGATTCATGAGGCTGCGCTGGACAAAGAGCTGAACAGAACTGATCGCCTGCTTGATCCTGGTTGTCATCATGCATGGGGTCATTTCAACATCGATCAGGAAGTACTCATACAATTCGTTGACGTCACGCCAGAGCTGTCCCTTCACCGGATCTTTCGCTGGATGTGTTATCAGATAAGCCACCAGTGCCGCGCGCTGTTTCTCACGTAACGGGTCTTTGAGCGGTTTCGCCACCGTCAGCCACTGTTTGTCGTCATATTTCGCTTTGACCATGTTCTTGATACTGCGCGCATTCTCAAGCTCTTCCTCTGGTGTCTGGTTAATCTTGCCCCACTTGCTGAGTTGCTCTGCCGAAGCGCCCAGCCTCTTCATCATCTTGAAGCAGGCATATAAACGCATCAGCGCTCGTTCATCTTTGTAAGATTTGGGGAAGGTGAAATCCAAACCCTGCGTGTCAACCAGGAATTGCAGGTTGTCAAGGCTCCAGCCTGTATACCAACTCAACTTTTGCAGAAGGTTTGTCTCCTTTTGTAGGTTCGTCACATTGTATATGTTTAGCTTGCTATTTTCCAACTTAGCAACGAATTCACTGGTTCTTTTATCAGTAGAGATTGTCAGATTTACTTTGGTTTTTGTATTGTTGAGCTTGATTAAAATATAGTTCTGCGGAAAAGGAGGCCATACGAAAGGACCTTTAACCTTTATTGTATTGCCATTGTCAATTTTTCTGATTATCACATAAACAGGATCTAACCAGTCCAATCCAAATTTATCTTTAAGATAATATATGAGTTTATATTTTTCATTTCCTGGTACCTTTTCAGTATCAGCAACCCCATCCCAAATAAACAAATACGTCACATTTATTGTCGTATCTCTTGCCATGCAAAAAACATCTGAAAGCACAGATTCGCCTTCCGGCAATTGATCCCGCAATCGGAAAAGGTCAACCAGTCTCTCCCATCCGGCGAAAAGTGCAGACGCTGAACTGGTTGTAGCAGTCGGAAGCGCATTGAGATTTAACCAGCCGACATCTGGCCCATATTCGAACAGCCATGTCAGTTGATCTGGTGTGATTTTGAACTTTATGACGAGCCCTGCGATCTTGTGCAAGCGCGTAAATGTCCTGAATTGGCTTGAAAATGCGGCAGCTGTTAAATTCACATTCAAATTGCTCCCGGCGAAGTTCGGCGCCAGGAATTCAGAGATGCACTTCTGTGCGGGATGAGCTGGCGAGTTCACATGCTTCGTCATTAGCTCCGCGGCTGTCTTTGCCTCCAGATTGAGCGCCTCAGCCATTTTCTGCACAACCAGGCGCTCGCTGAGTATCTGCCGCAGGTAGGGGAGTAGTTTATCCAGCACCAAAATAAAACGATCTGCGGATGCTGTCGGATTGTCGAATAGGTTGGCGATGGCGGGATCATCCAGGAAGGTGGCTGCCAGGGCGTCTGGTTGAGTGAAGAGGCTGTTGATGGCAGCCAGGTATGATTTGTGTTTGAGATCACTCGTATCTGTGGATAAGCCTGACAATGCATCACGCTGTTGTTCTGTCATGATGCCAATGAAATGCAGTTTTTTTGCTTCAGCGTCAAAGTAGACCTTGCTCTTCAAAGCATTGGGGAATGTGACGCTAACCGGAAGCGCATCAAGGTCTGCTGCAAAGTCCTGCACCGGGAAAGTTCGCATGTGTCGTGAAATGAATGTCCTTGACAATTTGAACCGTTCATCATCGCATAGAGTTGCCACTACCTGCTCGATAATCCCGGTATCCCAGTCCAGCAATGCAAGCTTCTTTCGAGTAAGCTCACCGACTGGATCAGTCGTCATCCCATTGGGATCGTCCGGATCTTCGCAAAAGACGTTCTCAGCGGCGATCTTTTGAAGCCCCCTGCGTATCTCGTCCAGTGTTAAAGCGATGGCTTCTTCCGCGGGTGCGATCCCGGACGAAAGGGTGAAGTCGTGCCGCAGCAAGTAATCAAGTTCATCGATGCCAAAACCTGAAGAGCGGATCACTCCTGCCTTCTCTACAAAATGCAGTGTGGCTTCAGTGGATGCAAAAGGATCAATATTGGTCAGTTCCCTTATAATGAGCCACTCACGAATGGATAATTTAAGCGTTTTCGCCAGAGATGAAATGCGGTATAGCATAGACAGATTGGCAAGATTCATTTCATCACTTACATGGGACACCATAACGATTTGTGCCTGGATCATAAGACCCGGGGAAATGCCCTGAACATCAGTCACTGCCACTCGCAGGAACTTGTTCGAACCCACATAAGGGCGTCTGATAACCTGATCGTCATTGTTCTGATCTATCACTGCCGGCTGTCCTCCTCCCTGAAGACTGCTATCAGGAATATCGGTGTATGTAATGTTATCATCCGATTCTTGAAACTTGATCGAGAACCGGTTATCAGCTTCTGTTATTTTCCCTAAATCAAGTACAAACATTGGACATTTATTGCGAGTGAGGTCGACCCCTGTTCCATTCATTGAATAAGTGACCGCCTGCCTGGAAATCGATTGAGTAAATCCGAGAATCAAAGAAAGGTCTGCATCACTGATCCCCAGGGCAGCAATAATCGCCGGAATATGCGATTTGATGGATTCGTGATTTGTCCCTGCCGAGGGATTCTTCAATTCGTTTCTTATAGAATTAAGTAAAAAAGCGATATCTACCGGATTTATGACCGCTTTATTCAGGAAGAGCTGTTCATAGAATGATTTTATTTCCGGCTGTCCTGCTGCCAGATGATCAAAATAACTTGCAGTATCAATAATGGAATACCAGCTCAGTATAGTCTCAAGCGGAACGTTGAGGGCTGCGCGCATGCGCTGAATATGTGAGAGCTGGATCAGGAAATTATCGTTCAAGTCAGGCGGATCCAGCGCAGTGATGGTTTTGTCCAGTTCTTGCATCGTCCAGCCCAGCTTTCGCCAGAGACGCACGAAACGATGGATCTTGTTCCAGACTGCCTTAAGTTTTCCCTTCGTGTTCAAAATTTCGTTGTCAACGACCTTTATCTCAAGTTTGCTTCGATTGCAGGTCACGGGATCCGCATCACCGATAGACACAATACCAAGGAGTCTCCCCCCGGGAGTGCCCGCAGACGCTGGAGGATTGATGAAATAAGTGCCCAGCAGTTCAAGCAGCTCCTTATAGCTGAGACCGGATTGCTGCAGGAAAATCGATACGCGCTGTAAAACAACATCCCAAACATCGGTCGGATCAACTATGTCGTTCCCGGTTTCCGATAGACCCCAAAAGTCCCATGGAGCAGGCTTAGATGTCGTATCAGCCGGAGCGCCTGTAGTTACTCCGGTTATGATATTTGCCTCTTCATTCGTCAGACCAAGATATTCAAGTGCAATATTCTTTTCAGACAAACACTTTGATGGGTCTCCCCTGAAAAACGTCTCCATAACAACGTGTCGCTTCACGCCCAAATGTCCAAGGTAAGTGCGCATTTCCTCAAGAGGAAGATTTAACGGCAAATTCCATGGATACACCGCCATTCGCAGCACGGCATATGCCGGATCGTGGATATGCTCAGGATTTGCACGCAGCTCGTCCGATGTCCAACTCGTTTGCGGCCAGGCGTCGACCTCAAATCGTTCTCGTTCGTTAACAAATCTGACCGTAAAGGCCCATCCGCTATCAAGAATTATCCACTTCGGATTACTACCTTTACCAGCATCAATCCTGAGAGACGCTTTGTCCGAAAGAGCATAGCCATTGTTAGCAAAGACTGTCTTCATCAATGAAGATATTTCTCCCGCACGGAGGGCATTCCGCACACTGCTATCACCACGGAACCAGAACGATCTAGGAACAATCGCCGCCTCGAGAATTTCGTTTGCCATATCCACGCAGGGCACTTGCGTATCGGTGTGTTTACAAATCAGCTCGATATGCTCGATATCCGGACGGCGCCTCAGCAGCATCTGCAGCGGCGTCATGCCCTTTTTCGTTGGACCATCATTAAGAAATCTCAAAATGTCGACGAGGTAAGCCGCCGGGCTATACAGTGACCTGCAATACCGGCAGTCGCAAAGATCGAGCGAACCAAATAACGTGGACCAATCAGGCACCTCGCGCAATGCAGATATATTATCGGCTAAGAAGGAATTGGCAACAGGCATCCTCCTCTCTCCGCCGGAAATCACATACGGCAATGGCGAGTTGAATGCTACGGAGTGTTTCATGTAGACGTTAAGCGCCGTTGCGTAAACATGCTCTGCTTTCCTGTAAACCTCAATCGCCCTGGTTTCATCACCTAACGCCTCTTTATATTTTTCAATAAATTTTCGCTCACCGACGTGCACAATTGCAGTTGCCGAATGCAGATCATCCGCAAGCAGCGCACGCATCTCCTGGTAGCGCCGGGTATTATTGAACACACGCTCCATGCTCTTAAGCTGCGCCTTAAGCCCCGCGGGATCGGTCACGTTAGCAAATTTCTTTTCACACCCCTCGCTCAGGTACAGATCAACAGGTGTGCCCTTGAATTCAAATGAAGGGTTGTTGTCAAAGAACGTCTTAAGATCGGCATGGGCTGACTTGAACGGACTATCGTCACCAGTGTCTTTTTCCAGTCGGCTCGCGATCACTGCTGTGGGCAAAACATTTTCAATGTGCTGGTTTAAGACAGCCGCATAGTTGTCAATTTTCTCCTGGAGATCGGCGCCAGGTATCGTTGCCGGCGCTCCAATAGGTTGACCGTCAGGTTGGGGGCGCATCAGGAGGTTCTTCCAGTCGGTGATATCCAGTTTCGCAAAGGGGCGAAGTTCATTTGCATTGGCTTCGGCAAAATTCAACACCTTCTGTTGATACAGCTCCGATACAGGAACACGTTTCGCTTTCGCAACATCCTGGTCTGCCTGAGCAATCCGCTGCAGCTCATGTATCAGTGGCATATGGCTGCCAGTAAACGCCTCCAATTGCAGAGTTAACCGAACCGATTTGATCTCCTCCTCGCTAAATTCATTTCTTTCATTGAGCGCCTTCCAAAACGTCTCGGATGCACCATCATGCTCCAATTGTAACGCCGCTATGCTGCGTTGCTTATCCGTATTCAATAGCGTAGTTTTTAGCAAATCGCCAAGTGATGGTGTCTGGTCTTTGTCCGATGGTTTGAGCTTCAAACTTACTTTCAGTGCCAGCAGCTTATTGGAGAAGTCGTCTACCTCGCTGCCCGAAAGCAAAGGAATAATGCCGTTTTGCACTGATCGTTCCAGCGCCGTGCGCAATGATTTTATATCCTGTCCAAGCAACCCGGTCAGGCTGGTGGGAAGATTCTGCCGGAACCACCCGTAGAAAATCTCTGCAGGGATCGCACCTGTATCCAAAACCTCCTGCCCTCTCCTTTCGCTTTCACTGAGCCAGAAGATGCGCTCCCGCGGCTCACCTGAAACCTTTGCGAGAAAGTCAATATCCTTTTCGTTCAGCTCTGTGACAGGGAGATCTTTTCCTCCTTTGCCCTGACCTTTAAGCAGGGGTGTGATGGCATTAACGAGCAGTTCATACTCTGACAATCGTTCCTTTTCAGATGGCAGAGTAAGATCGATCACCGCTTCGGCAGGGGCATTTTTCAGCAGTTCGGAAGAGACCAGTTCGTTGCCATTCTCGTCCACCACACAGACGCGCAGGTCAGCGTTCCCCTTCTCTGGACGGCGGAACTGCTCGGGGCTATAATGAATCTCATAATACCCCTGAGGGTCGGTCTTTGCCTCACCCAGCAGCTCCTCTTTGCGCAGATCTTTATCGAAGGCGCGCACTATGGCATATGGCATGCTGTTGGCATATGATACATGTCCTTTGACAACGAAGGGCTTAGATGTAGTCACTATTGGTTTACATACTAAATCATTAAAATGAAAAGCATGTTCACCCGATCCGCTCCATGAATAGAACTGGATACCGGAGATGCTGCCTGCACTGGGAAAGTATGGATACTCTTCATCTTTTTCTCGTATATTTCTCAGGTCAAAATCATATTCATGCCATTGACCATCATCCACGATGGTAAAGCAGTATGTAATAACATCATATATCCCGGGGTCTCCTTCCGGAGTTTTCCCGATCACGACAAATCGGTTCTTATGCTTCGCCGGTTCTCTATCATGAACCATCAGCATCAGGCATGTTTTCGTATCTTTCTCGGCTTTGATCGCTATATGGAGATACGGGCACTCACTTATATCGAAGCTGAACTCCTTTCCTTCAGGGACTAAGAAATTGCGCCCTGCATGTGCCTGTGGTCCCTGTATATCTTTGACTTTGCCTGTCGGCCCGTTGTACTTTTCCTTGTAATCAATTTCCGGATACCCGAAATGATGGTCGAAAATCCCCATACCGTCAGTGAACTTTACGCTGATACCTTCTTTGTGTGTCATATTTTATCTCCCTTTTCTTAATATAATTTTCAAACTTTACATATCTAAATTCATGAAATGCAGTAACTCATCACTTCCATCCCCAGCAGTTCCCCGCCTCCTCTGTCCCAGTCAACTAAGCTGACCGTCACACCCGCAAGCGCAGCGCCATCAGAATGCATGACCCTGCCGTGTACGGTAAACCGCTGCTGCTCCGGGGCATCGACACTGGTATTGATAAGTTCAGCAGTTTCTTTATCCACGATCCCCGTAGCTTTTAATCCGTGTTTCTTCTGGATATCCAGTACGGCTCGCCGCGTGGTCTTGCCAAATAAGCCATCTTTGTCTTCTATGGAGAAGCCGAGTTTGCTCAATCTTTTCTGGAGAAGCTTTACATCCTCTCCACGCATGTTTACGGATAGGTTTCTTGCATCTGGTTTCATAATCATGTCTCCTTTATTTTTATAAAATACTGCGAATCATCATTATCGAAATCGATTGCTCTTATATTGGGGATGAGGAAATTGCGCTCTGTATGGGCCTGTATTCCCTGTATATCTTTGACTTTGCTTGTCGGCCCGTTGTATTTTTCCCGATAATCTATTTCCGGATACCCTAAATGATGGTCGAAAATACCAATACCTTCACTGAACTTTATACTGATCCATTCTTTTTGATTGCGTTGGGGTCAAGGGGTAGAGTATACCTCTGTCCTTCAGGCAGAGGTTGAATCTACCCCTTGCACTTTTTGCAGAAAACAATGCAATAACTTGAGTATAAACCTTGAATGGCTTTTTAGTATGTCCAAAATATAGTG
>JBGOYM010000012.1:0-18669 GCA_041479675.1 Candidatus Methanoperedens sp. | reverse complement strand
GTTTATTCTACCTGCTTTTTTTCTTTTGCACCATTCAATTTAAACAGGTCAGCAACCGTATCCAGAAATCTTTCATCATCGTGCTCTGCGGCGCAGCGAAGGATCTTGGTGGGTTCAGCAAGGATCTGGTTGGCAAATGAATGGGTCATATCGTCCAGCACCGTGCGCTCGATGTCACCAATGGTATGCCGCGCCTTGAGCTTATTTACTGCTTCTTCACACTCTTTTTCCCTTATCTGTTCAATCCTTAAATAAAGGGCCGAAATTATCCTGTCAGCCTGCTGGCGTTTATACTGCTTTTTGAGCAATTCGAGTTCTTCCTCGATAAGGATTTCTGCTTTCCTGGCTTCCTCTTTCCTCTTTATAAGATTCGCATTGCTGATGCTTTTCAGGTTATCGATATTAAATAGCCTGACATCAGGTATTTCCTCCACCCGGCTCTCGATGTTCCTGGGATTGCCAATATCTATGAGCATAATTTCCTTTTTGCGCACATCCATCACACGGGACATCAATTCATATGTCAGAACAAGATGCGGCGCTGAGGTGGCGCTTATTACTACATCGGACTTAGGGATGAATTTTTCAAATGTTTCATATTTTACTGCCCTGCCGCTTAACTCACATGCAAGGGTCTCTGCCTTATCAAATGTCCTGTTCGCAACATAAATCACTTTAATGTTCTTATTGGCAAGGGCTTTTGCAACAAGTGTGCCCATCTCACCTGCACCTATTACCATTACCGTCTTTTCATTTAATCCTCCAAGAGTTTCTTCTGCCAGTTCCACTGCAGCAGAACCGATAGAGACAGAGCCTTTATTGATACCTGTTTCATTCCTGATGTGCTTTCCTACCTGTATGGCTTTATTGAAAGCTGTATCAAGTATCTTTCCAGTTGTGTTGGCTTTCTTTGCAAGCGCATAAAGTTCCTTGACCTGACCGAGTATCTGGTCTTCCCCTACGATCATGGATTCAAGACCGCTGGAAAGCCGCAATAGGTGGCGCAACGACTCTTCATGGTCTTGAAAATCTATTATCCTTGATGACACTTTCATGTGTTTTGCAAAATCAAAAAGCACTTTGCTGCCTTTGGGTGAGACAACATAAACTTCAACGCGATTGCACGTTTTTAGAACTGCACATTCTTCAACAAGTTCGTGCGACTTCAGGCGCACAAGAAGCTGGTCGATCCCGCCGTGCCAGGCGCCCTCCATCTCTTCGATGCTTGCCTTGGTATGCGTGATAAGCATGCTGGATATTTCAGTCATAAGGTTTTCCTATCTTTTCTTTATGTTCTGAAGCTACTTTAAATGCTTTTTTATATGACTCTCCAAGCGCCTCCCAAACATCATCATCATTAATGATATTCCAGAGTATTTTACTGCGCATTTTCTGGTCTATTACCTGCGATTTCAGTATCTCTCTCATTTCTTTCTGTAACCTTGCCATTTGCTCGAACTCTGGTGTAATGATTTCCTCAAGCTTTTTCCTGATATATTTTGAAAGCGCCGGGCTATTTCCCAGAGTAGATATCCCGATAACGATATCTCCCCTTCTTATTGCAGACGGTACAATGATATCTCCCATATCATCAACACGATTCACGAGTTTTCCGCTCTTTTCTGCAATTAAAGCGATATTTTCGTTGAAAAGCGTGTCGTTTGTGGCCGGGATCACAATAAAGGCGTTTTTCACGTGTTTGCTGATCTCATTATCAGTGAGGTCTTTAACTTTTATAATCTTTATTTTCCTCTCTTCAAAAAGCTTCTCAAGTGCAGGAGTGAAATCCCTGCTGATAACAGTAATATCTGCAAATCCCGAAAACAGCGAGGCTTTCCTTTCCCCAACTGCTCCTGCGCCAAATATCACCACTTCTTTTCCTGCCAGGTCCAGCATCAGGGGAAGAAATTTCTTCATAACCTTACACCGGTCTTTTTGAACTCCTTTTCGCTGAACAGAATGCTGTAATCCCCTATACCCGTTGCAATAGAGATATCCTTTGCAACCTTTTCGCATTCGTCGCGTGAATAAGCGTGTATCATGGTAAAGAGGTTATATTTCCAGCCCGGGTAGCGCGGGCGTTCGTAGCAGTGCGTAACTTCGGCAAAACCTGCCATGAGAGCTCCGACCTCTTCAACTTTTTCATCAGGAACGTTCCACGTGCACATGGCATTTGCTGTTATTCCAATAGCCCTGTGCCCGATAGACGCACCAAAGCGCCGGATAACACCACCTTTTATCATTGAGGCAAGCCTGCCCAGGACCTCATCTTCTGATATTCCAAGCTTCATTGCTATTTGTTTGAACGGTTCGGAAGTTATAGGGATCCCGTTCTGGGTGGATTTTAACAATCCTATATCGATCTTGTCCATGGTATCAGAAATATTTATTGCATTGATGTGCATATTCGTATATTAATTATCTCACAAGGTAATAGAAAACCAATGCTCGACAGGATAAAAATAGTTGTAAGGGATGCACTTTCACCTTTTGCAAAAAAGATCGTGGGAGTGAACCCTAACACGCTCACTCTTCTGGGTCTTTTAATAAGTATTGTGGCAGCGATATTTTTTGCGATCGGTGAAGTCCTTGCGGCAGGATCTCTTCTGCTGCTAAGCGGTCTCTTTGATGTTCTCGACGGGGCGGTTGCTCGCGAAAACGGCAGGACCACCCGCTTTGGGGGTTTTCTTGATTCGGTCTGCGACAGGTTTGCTGACGCTGCAGTCTTGATCGGAGCGATGTTTGGAGGGCTGACCTCATTTCCCCCTTTTCCTGACTGGTTTCCTGGATCACTGGCAATAGTGGGCTCTTTAATGGTAAGCTACACGAGGGCACGTGCAGAGGCTGCCGGGGCCGCCGCTTCAGTGGGTATTGGAGAAAGAGCGGTCAGGATGGTGATACTGATCCTTGGTGCGTTCCTGAACATGGTCAACTGGGCAGTTCTCCTGGTGATAGTCCTTTCTTTCATTACGGTCTTTCAGAGAATCGAGTTTGTCAGGGGAACATTGAAATAACAACTTTTAAATCAAATAACCTTCATGAATGAAAGGGTATTAAAATGGCATGCATTCGAATAGCAATCGCAGGCGCAGGTAATTGTGCGTCATCACTGGTTCAGGGACTTGAGTACTACAAGAATGTAAAAAGTTCAGACGACCTTGTTCCCGGTCTTATGCATAATTCCCTCGGCGGTTATCTGATATCTGATATTAAACCAGTAGCTGCATTTGATGTTGATAAAAGAAAAGTCGGGAAAGATCTTTCAAAGGCTCTGTTTTCAGAGCCGAATTGTACAAAAAAATTTTCAGACATTCCTGAACTGAGTGTTGAGGTGATGAAAGGGGAAGTGCTTGATGGCGTTTCGCCTCACATGAAAGATTATTTTCAGGTGGATGATACGCAGGAAACGGTAGATGTCGCCTCGGTCTTAAAAAGTTCAAAAGCAGATATTTTAATAAATTACCTGCCGGTGGGTTCTGAGAAGGCAGTCAAATGGTATGCGTCACAGGCTCTGGAGGCGGGATGCGGATTTATCAATTGTATCCCGGTGTTCATCGCATCCGACATGGAATGGGCTAATAAGTTCATTAATGCAGGACTCCCTGTTATAGGGGACGATATAAAAAGCCTCGTGGGTGCCACGATAGTTCATCGTACCCTTACCCAGATGATAATAGACCGGGGTGCAAGGATAAACAGTACGTATCAGTTGAACGTGGGTGGGAATACGGATTTCAGGAATATGACTGACCAGTCAAGGCTTAAGTCCAAGAAGATATCAAAAACCGAATCCGTAGCGTCGCAGATACCATACGATGCGTCTGTGTATGCAGGACCCAACGGCTGTATTGACAGTCTTTATGACAACAAGATATGCCATCTGAATATAGATTTCAAGCTCTTTGGAGATGTACCGGCTTATCTGGACCTTAAACTATCGGTTGAAGACAGCCCGAACAGCGCCGGAGTTGTTGTGGATGCAATCCGTGTGGCGAAGATCGCACTGGACAGGAAGATCGGAGGGCCGATATATCCCGCTTCCGCATATTTCATGAAGCATCCCCCACAGCAGATGCGTGAAGAAGAGGCGCGTCACCAGCTTGAAGAATTTATTAACGCTGCTACCCGATTACCTTCATTTTCGACACCCTCATTGTCGGTGTGAGTATATTTCCCACTCTTCTAATATCCTTTCCCGCACCGTCGATATTTTTCAGCAGCTCAAAGATATTCCCTGAAATCATCATCGACTTTATTGGTGAAGCTGCATCTCCTTCCCTTATCAAAAATGAATTCCGCGCTTCTACTGAAAAATCGCCTGATATGGGATTTGCCGTATGTGCTCCGATCACTGAATTAACGATCACCCCTTCTCTTGTTTCGGAAGTTATATCTGATCTCGGGTAATCAACTATCAGGTTCCGGATACTTATAGAGGGTGTGGAGGTGAACGAACCGCGCACTGCGTTGCCAGTGCTTTCTCTTTTCTCCTTCCCCGCTGTATAGCAGTCGTAAATAAAAGACGTCAGTGTACCATTCTTCACAAGCTCATTTTTTCTTGACGGTGTACCTTCATCGTCTGTGGATGCTGTCCCCAAACCGCCTGAAAGTGTGCCGTCATCTATCAGTGACAATTTTTCATCGGCTATTATACTCCCCGTTTTTCCAATAAGGGCTGACCTTCCTTTCTGTACGTTATCTGCGTTCAGCGATGGCAGGAAGGTATTTTCAAGAATATCGGAAAAAGCCAGGGGTTCAAGCAGCACGGTCATGTCCCCTGTTCCGGCTCGCACCCCGTTCTGCGACCTTGAAGCAAGCAGCGCTGCGTCCTCTCCTATCTTATAAAAATCGATGTCAAGCATCCTTGAAGCGTCAAATTCCGACCCGGTGGACATTTCCGCACCTTTCGTGGCTGTATCTATGGAAGCATTGACAAAAGTATCCTCCTCTTTAACCTCAACACCATTGGAGTTCAGGATAACCGTTGTCGAGTTCAGGCTCATGAAATTTCCAGATGTTGGCGATACCGAAGGTACACTTTTTGCTCCTTCTATCATCCGTGCCGTATACTCTATACAGGACTCGATATCGATATTCACAAGCCTTCTGTCCAGGATGTCCCTGACAGCTGGACTCTCTTTTTTCTCAGGAAGTCCAGACCACTCAGGATCTCCTTTCCTGACACGAGCGGATTTCACAGCAAGGATGCATGCCTCTTCTGCACGCGACAGGTCATTAGTGCTTGAAAAGCCCACTGCTCCTTTTACGATAGCGCGTATCCCTATACCTGAGATAAGACTTTCTTTCGCAAGGTCGATCTCATCCTTCTGCACATCGATCGTTACAGACCTGCCGCGAATGCAATATATCTCAGTTTCATCAGCGCCAGCTTTCTTTGCGTATCCAAGGGATTTTCTTGCTATTTCAAAAATGTCAGTCATCGAAGGTTAATTAAAATTGAAGTGAGATAAAGATAACCTATGCGTGTCCTTATAATTGATGGTTATGTTGATGAGCCCGCATGTCTTGGCGTCCCGCCTTATATCGCGCCGTATCCAAGGTATATTGCGGGCGCTCTGGTCGAAAAGGGCATACTGGAAGAGGATATTACCTATCGCACTATAGACCAGCTTCGAACTGTCAAAGAGAAGCTCAATTACGATATTACGGTAGTCGTGGCAGGGACGACAGTGCCCGGAAAGTACCTCAGGGCGACCCCGATAAGCATGGGTGAGTTAAAAGAGATTTCCAGCCTGAAGGGTACAAAGATCCTGGGAGGACCTGTAAGGCTTGGATTCGGGGAAGAAGGCGGCAAGTCAGCAAAAGAGCTTGTTTTAACTGGATTTTTGCTTGCAAAAAACGATATAGAAGCTTTCGTTTTTGATGTTCTGGACGAACTTTGTGACCCTGACAGCGTGGTGCACAGGATGAGAACGACACAGGAGATAGCACGGTGGGGAGAGAAGGGGGCGTTCATTATCAGGCAGCACCCTGATCATCCTTATGTCATGTGTGAGCTTGAGACCTACAGAGGCTGTCCGCGCCATTCTCATTGCTCTTTCTGCACAGAGCCTTTCTACGGGAAGCCGGATTACCGCGAAATAAAAGATATAGTAAAGGAAGTATCAGGTCTGTATCAACACGGCGCTCTCCATTTCAGGCTCGGCAGGCAGCCTGACCTCTTCATGTACAGGGCTAAGAACGGCATCCCAGATCCTGCTGCGATCGAAGAGTTGTACCAGGGAGTCCGCGATGCTGCACCTCTACTCAAGGTGCTGCATATGGACAACGCCAACCCTGTGACGCTTGCACGGTTCCCCGAAGAGTCGAGAATGATCGCAGAGACCATCGTGAAATACCATACCTCCGGGGATGTAGCTGCACTTGGCATGGAGAGCGCAGACCCTGAAGTTATCAGAGCGAACGATCTGAAAGCCTCGCCAGATGAGGTTTTAGAAGCCATAAAGCTCCTGAACGATGTGGGCTCTGCGCGGGGAGAAAGCGGTCTTCCTGAGCTTCTTCCAGGCATCAATTTTGTCCATGGATTAATAAGTGAGACAAAAAAGACCTTTGAACTAAATTTTGAGTTCATGAAAAAGGTGCTGGATAGCGGTCTTATGGTGAGGCGGGTGAACATAAGGCAGGTGATGACCTTTGCAGGTACTCCGATGCAGGGGCATGATGAGCTTGCGGCAAAGCATAAGGAGCTTTTCCTGCGATACAAGGAAAAGATGCGAAACGAAATAGACATGCCTATGCTGCGCAGGGTGGCGCCAGCAGGGACGGTTCTGAACGGAATCCATACAGAGATTTTTGATAAGATCATGTTCGGAAGACAGCTTGGCACATATCCGCTCCTTGTAGGCATCCCGGCACAGGTTGAGTTAAACAGATTCTATGATGTCATGGTCACTGACCACGGGTACAGGTCGATAACCGGTATCCCTGTGCCTATTGATATCAACTGGGCGCCGCTGAAGCTATTAGAACAGATTCCGGGCGTGGGGAGAAAACAGGCGGGGAAGATAGTGATGGGGAGACCTTATAACGATAAAGAGGATATTGCCAGGAGGACGGGGATCAAGAGGGAATTACTGGATCATATCGGAAAGATATAAATAAAAACTCTCATCTGTCTACCTGATCCTATGCCCACATATCCCCTTTGAGTATGGATTCGGTCTTATCGCTCGTGCTGTGGTATTTTTTCTGGATCCGTACAAGGTATCCAGTCTCGGTCAACTCTGGCTCTTCAAATATTGCATCAACACCCAGAAGCCTGAGATGTTCCTCGAATTCCCGCGCGGTGTTAAGACTCCTGACCCTTATCTGCACGGTCTCTGTGATGCGTCCCCCGTCCTTTTTCTTATGGATGGTCTTGATCATGGGCAGCAGGATACTCTCACCAAGCCTCTGGCATCTCTCTTTCAGTTTTTCTTCAGTTTCATTCCATTCCACAGCCTGATATGCTTCTCTGCAAACCCTTGGGAAAAAAAAGTCCCGCCCATAGTCATTGTAATATTCAAATGCATATCTGAGGTCCTGGCAATTGCTCATTGAACTTGTATATTTCACAGGCGTCATATCCATTTCAGGATCTTTGATAACAACACCTTCATTGAGAGATGTTCCGAAATCCTGAATGATACTTGCTATCTCAGTATGCACTTTTTCAACATCATACTCCCCGAAAAGCCTGACTGATCTGAGCCCGTATTCATCCACGAGCCGCCGCCGATCTTTCACGCGCATCGGCTTACCGGTCAGCTTCTCCCTGATATCAAATATAAAGAATTCAAGGGATTCGATATCGTAAATCGATTTAGGGACATAAGGGCTGTCAGGCCCCACCATCTCCCCGCACAACACAAGGTCTGGATGCTGCAAAAAAAAATCGCGTCCAACAAGCTCACGGGCTTTCTCGGTAGTGTAAGGGCAGACAAAACCGCCTCTTGTAAGTCCCGCTATCTCATCATCGAAGAGCGCGACCCTTACATTGTAGCCGTTCATCTTCTCTTCCACAGCGACCTTTTCACATGTTGAGAAATGAGCTGCAATACCGGGATAAAGCATCAGTGCGCGCGGTATTTTAGGGAAGCCCCGCACAACGTCGAACGGCTTAATGAATATGCAAGTCCCGGCTTCGATCCCTGATATGGGCTTATCGAACCTGAATAAGTCCTTTTTGCCCCTGACGTACTGTAATGTCTTTCTCTGGATCGCACCTGTTATCCTGTGCTCGGGAATATCCAGCAGTTCAGATACTTTTTCAACATCCAGCTTCTCAATAAGTTCCGAAGAGACATCTCGTCTCATCCTGACTCCGTTACATTATATCGATACTTTCATGACTGGTTCATCAAAGCCAGATGCTTGATGATTGATCTCCTGCTGATAATGCCCACCATCTCATCCCTGAGATTCAGGACTGGAACACCACCAATATTTTCATTCAATATCAATGAAATTACCTCAGAAATTGGGGTATTTGTCCTGACGGTTTTTACATTATGCGTCATGATATCACTCACGATCAGGTTGCGTATCCTCTCATCCTGCTGATTATCAGGAACCAGGTTCCTGAAATTCATCATCCCATTTGCAACATCTCTCTCTGTTATGATGCCTGCGACGATCCCGTTTTCAATAACCGGAAGCCTTCCAATGTCTTTGTCCAGCATCAAACGGCGCGCATGCGCCACCCGTTCTCCCGGGCTCACTGAAATGGCTTCTTTCATGACGTCGGCAGCGTAACCTTTTAATGCACGGGCATTTTTCATGAGTTCATGAGGCGTCACCCAGCCGTGAATTTTGCCATTGTCCGTGACTACAAGTACCCCTCCACTCCTGTCCATCAGGGCAACAGCATCCTTGATATCCATATCTGGAAGCACCTTTGCAAACATATTCGTTGTTGCAGTTGCAACATGCAGTGATGAGGCGGGCAGATTGGAGCTCTTCCACGTACCCAGTTTGCGTGCAATGCTTCTCATGGTTATTACGCCCTGGACATCGCCTCCATTCACCACAAGGAGCCTTCGCGTATCATGTTTGTTCATCAGTTCCATGGCATGCGAAACGGTATCTGCTTTGTGCACCTGTATCGGCTCGGTCATTATTTCTTTTACCTTCATGTTGTTTCACCTCACAATGTCAGTATTGCATTTACTATGTTTTCCCCGGTCAATATCCCCATTACCCCGTTACCTATCACCGGAACTCCATTAATTCTCTCTTTCACCATTATCCCTGCGGCATATATCGCCGGGTCTTCGATGTTAACACTAATTAACGGGTATGACATTATATCTTCTGCCACAAGTGGTACCTCCCTTATGTATCTGTTCTGTTTCTTCCCGGCATAACTCTCCTTGCGCGTCATCTTTATTTCTTTATGGGGCAGGTCTCCCGTTTTTCCTTTCATTTCTGTAAAAGCCAGGTTCGAGCTAGTGATGATCCCTACGGGTTTATCATTATTCTCAAGGACAACAGCCCGGTCTGATGAATTCGCATCAAGTTCATAAATGATATGGCTGATGGTATGATGCCTGTGGATGGTAATGGCAGGTTCTATTTTCATATCCTTTACTTTTATTTCAAGAGGCAGTTCTGAAAAATATCTGATCATGTCCCACTTTGTGACTATTCCTATAACTTCATTCTTATTGTTGACCACAGGTAACCCGCCAATATTGTTTTCGACCATAAGCTCAGCGAGATGTTTGGGCGTTGCGTCGGGATATATTGTGATCAGGCCCCCAGTCATGACCTGCCTTATAGGAATACTGTCTATGGGTCTTCGCCGCCACTGAGGTTCTGCCTGGTTAAGCCTCCTGCTGATATCTTTCTTTGTCACTATCCCGACGGGCTTATTGTTCTCTATAAGCACAAGCCTTCCGATCTTGTGACGCAGCATCAGGTTCCTTGCTCTGGCTACAGTTTCGTCCGGCGATATTACGTAAACAGGTGAACTCATTATCTCTCTAATTTTCATGATCCCTCAATCTGCTATTGCTCTGACAAAGTCGCGTTCAGTTATGATCCCTTTCAATTCTCCATCATCAAGCACAGGGAGCGAACCCACGTTCTTATCAAGCATCAAGCTCGCAGCTTCCCCGATATCAACATCCGACGTGGTAAAAAGCACATCCCTTTTTATCAGGGTTCGGATAGGCACTTCGAAAACCTCTCTTGCATTTCCCGTGACAAGACGGTCAAACATCTCTCCGCTGCCCAGTAAGCGCAGGATGTCGGAGGCGGTTATTATCCCGATAAGGACATTGTCCCGGATTATGGGGAGTCTCCTGAACCCGTTATTCACCATTGATTTTGCTGCCGCCCCTACTGTCATATCAGGTGGGGCTGTAACAACGTCTTTACTCATGTATTCATTTACGGTCTTCCCTGTCATTACTCCGGAGATCAAAAACATAAAATCCCTCTCCGAAACAATAGCCTTCACCCTGCTGTCACCATCGGTGATCGGAATGCCGCCCACGTTCTCTTTTATCATTATATTGAGAGCGTCCTTGAGTGAATCCTTTTCATTCATGCATACCACGTTCTCTTCCATGATCTCACTGATACTTCCGTTGACGGCTGCAAGCAGGTTTCCCTTGAACCTGTTCTTTACGATGAGATGTCTTGTACCTCCACCCAGAAAATCCACGATGTCCTGCGATGTCACAATACCTTTCAGCCGGTTCGTACCCGCATCTGCAACTGGAAGTCTCCTGAAACCTTTACTGAACATGGTTTTTACTGCACCGATAACAGACATCGTGGGCGGGATGGTAACCACATCCTTTGAGGCTATCGTCATTATGTCACCCTGATGCTCTGATATCCGGGATTTAAAATCTAGCGGAGCCTGGTTTCGAATATATCCACCACGGACTTCCTTTGATACTGCATTAGCTTTCTGGTTTTTCATAAAAATACCTTTAAATGAACGCTTTTATTATATCGTTTCTATCCACAATACCGATAAGATCTCCGTTGCTGACCACGGAAAGTCTTCCTACATCAAGTTTGAGGAATGCCTGGATGGCTTCTTGTAAAGTTGTCTGTGAAGAAAGGGTGTACGCTGGAGAACTCATCACTTTTTCAACAGGAGGGGACATTGTAGATTTTGTCCCATGCTCATCTTCTCTTTCGATCCTTGCATATCCTGCCCTGATAATATTTCGTCTTGTCACCATCCCGACAAGCTGACCGTCCTTTACAACAGGAAATCCGGAAAAGCCCATCTCTTTCATATTCAGCCATACTCTGGCGATACTGTCCCGGGGGGAGCACGATTTTACATCTCTGGTCATTACGTCCTCAACGATCTTTTTAGGTATATTTTCCGACTTAAGGTTCCTGAAGATATCCACTGTGCTCAGGATACCTACAAGTGTTTTATCATGACTTGATCTTATCACAGGGACGCGGCCCATGTCTGCATCCACCATTAATTTTGCAGCATGCATCATATCCATGTCAGGATACACCTCAGGGACCTCTGAAGTAAAACCTTCCACTGTGACGTTGGATTTCGTAGAATAAATGCTTAAAGCATCCTTTTCAGAAAGTGTGCCTATAACGCGGTTCTTTGAATCCACAACGGGCAGGGTGCGTTTATTATGGTCTCTTATCATTTGACGCGCATGTGTCATGAAATCGGCATCATGCAAAAAAACAGGGTTCTTTGTCATTATGTCTTCCACTTTCATAATGATACCTCCTTTTATCATGTATATATATTTTGTTTTACGGTCCTAAGTCTCTGCGCAGCTCTCGCAAAGCAGTTTGCCGTTCACAAGTAGCAGATCATCAACGTTATCCCCGCATTCCTCGCAGATACCCCGGTGGATCCTTTGAGGTGTTTCGAATGCAAAGATCTTTTCGCGGTGCATCTTTATAAGGTCCGAGAAGATGCTCCCCATTTCTGCGGAAACTGCGATAAGGTCGATATCCGTAACAATACCTATCAGCCTTCCCATTTCCACTACAGGTAACCTTCGGATCTTCATTTTGACCATCATATGCATGGCTTCCGTGACGTCCTCAGTGGCAGATACGGTTATCAAAGGGGTTGTCATCAATTCCCTTATTGAAATAGCACCGGGTTTAATATTCTTGGTTATTATCTTTCTAACAATATCGCGTTCAGTGACAATTCCTATCGGGTGTTTTCTATCCGTAATAATGACACTGCCAACATCAAGCTCCAGCATTTTTTGGGCTAATTGCGGGACATCGCTTTTGATGTCAACAGTCACAACGTTCCTTGTCATTATATCTTTTACCGGCATCCTGAGTTCCATGTGTATTTCTTCCTATAGTGTAGTAATGTTCTTTGAAGTGTTTATATGTTGTGCTATTTCATCTTTTTCTTAATAATAGCCACATCTCCAAGCGTGGTTCCTCTTATGAACCCGCCCCCGCGCTGGTCCTGTGAAGATACTCTTTCCGTCAGTTTGATATTCAGCGCAGTTTCAAGCTTTTTTCTTATCGAATCCTCTGGCACAAGTTCCTCACGCTCTATCTTACGAAGCAGTGTGGATTTCTCCATCATCTTTGAAGCCAGTTCTTCTATCGTTAAGCCCTGCGATTCTCTTGCTTTCCTGATCATACCAGCATATTCCGAGATCAATTCGTCCCCAAGTTTATCAAAAGCATCAAGCCTGGGTTTATGGGTTACTATCGTTCTTTCTGTGGGCATTATCTTTCTTGAGACCGGCGTCCACTTATCCGACACTTTTCCATAACGGGCACATTTGCTGCATAGATCCAGAACCGTCCCTTCAACTGTCGCCCTTATCGGTGCTCCTTTAATATCTATACCGCATATTTCACATTGCATTTCTGACGAAAACTCTATATACCGTCCACGCTTAAATATCATTCGGAGACGAATATGTCTGAGACCCAGGAAAACCGAGAAATCCAGATCGGAATAGGAAACGATGACTTTTCCAGATATCTGATGGACCGGATCAAGATGCTCGAAGAGAGGAACAATCTCCTGAGGGAGCAGGCAAACAAGATCGAACTTGAGAAACGGTTTACTGAGAACCAGAAACTCAAGTACGAAAGAGAGATCCGCCAGCTCAAGAGCGAACTTGAAAGGCTTAAAATGACACCCCAGGTCGTTGGTAGTGTCGTAGATGTTCTTGATGGTAATAAAGTGGTTATCAGAAGCAGTACAGGCCCCCAGTTCGTAGTAGGGGCTTCGCAGTTCATAAATAGCTCAGATCTGGTGCCCGGGACAAGGGTTTCACTAAATTACCAGACCCTTGCGGTGACCAGCATCCTGCCATCTTCCCGCGATCCATTCGTGAACGGCATGGAAGTTTTGGAGAAACCCGACATATCATATTCAGAAATAGGAGGACTGGATGAACAGATTCGTGAATTGAGGGAGGCCGTGGAGATACCGCTTACAAGGCCGGAAGTGTTTGAAAGAATTGGAATAGAACCACCTAAAGGTGTTCTGCTATATGGGCCCCCAGGAACAGGCAAGACGCTGCTGGCAAAAGCCGTAGCAAGACAGACCAAAACCACATTTATCAGGATAGTGGGTTCTGAACTTGTCCAGAAATATATTGGAGAGGGCGCAAGGCTTGTGCGCGACCTCTTCAAGATGGCTAAAGAAAAGGCGCCGAGCATCATATTCATTGATGAACTGGATTCCATAGGGGCAAAACGGCTTGATACAGCGACCTCAGGGGACAGGGAAGTCCAGCGTACTCTGATGCAGCTTCTTTCTGAAATGGATGGCTTCAATGCCCGTGGGAATGTAAGGATAATCGCTGCAACGAACAGACCTGATATACTTGATTCTGCCCTACTTCGACCGGGACGGTTTGACAGGTTCATTCAGATCCCAATGCCCAGCGAGGAAGCGCGTGTGATGATCCTTAAGATCCACTGCAGGAAGATGAAACTTCTGGAAGATGTTGATCTTGAAGAAATTGTCTCACTTACTGAAGGAATGAACGGTTCTGACCTCAAAGCAATTGCAATGGAAGCCGGGATGTTTGCGGTCAGAGAGGAACGTTATGGTGTTGGAAAGGATGATTTACTTAATGCCATAAAAAAGTTGAAGGCTCCTGGAGAAAAACATGATTTGCTTACCGAGGGTATGTTCGTCTAAAGAGGCGTAATCTATTTCTTAATGATTGTTTATTAATTTGAGGTAAATTACGGTTTTGCGTTAATTATATATATCGTGTTTACCGTGTTAGTGTGTCACATACTAACATAGAATTGATTATGAAGGTGAATTAATTGTCAGAAACCGGAAAAAAAATACGAATTGAAAGGATCATGGACAGGGAAAGCAGGAACATGGTAATAATCCCTATGGATCACGGGATATCCATGGGTCCGGTGAGGGGCATTGTGAACCTTGCGGACATGGTGAACAGGGTGGCAGAAGGTGGAGCCAACGCCGTTCTCCTTCAGAAAGGGATGGCTAAACACGGTCATAGGGGCTATGGGCGCGACATCGGTCTTATAATCCACATGAGCGCTTCAACATCCCTTGGTCCTGACCCTAACGACAAAGTGCAGGTCTGCACAGTGGAAGAAGCAATAAAAATGGGCGCTGATGCTGTCAGCGTGCATGTTAATATCGGGTCAGAGACTGAAGCCAAACAACTGAAAAAACTTGGCGCTGTGGCTGAATATTGCGATATATGGGGAATGCCTCTTATTGCGATGATGTACCCGCGCGGCAAGGACATAAAGAACGCAAATGACGCCGAGCTTGTGGCTCATGTGGCGCGCGTGGGCGCGGAACTGGGCGCAGATATTATAAAAACCAATTTCACAGGGGATATAGATACGTTCAGGGCGGTCGTGGACGGCTGTCCGGTTCCTGTGGTAATGGCGGGTGGTCCCAAGACCAATACGGACGAGGAATTCCTCGCAATGGTGCGAGCCGCAGTAGATGCGGGAGGACGCGGCGTCGCGATAGGAAGAAATGTGTTCCAGCATGATAATCCAACAGCCATGACCCGCGCACTCACTCTTATCGTCCACAAAGGTGCAAGCGTTGAGGATGCCATGGAGGCGCTCAGGTGAATAAAGATAAAACAGTATGGATAAAGGCTGATGACGGGAAATGGGATGAAAATAAACCCCGCATCACCACAGGGCTTGAATCGGGTGCAGATTGCGTCGTTTTGAATTTTGAAGATATACAGAGTGTAAGGAACCTGGGCAACATCAAGATCGCAGCGCCTGATATTGATGCTGATATTATACTCGTGGGCAAGGGCAGCGAAGGTGACGGGACCAAGAAACTGCCTATGGATTTCGAGCATTCTGGGGACATATTAAAGGCAAAGAGGCTTGCCGGTGAGGGAAGAACCATTGCAGGATATGTTGTTATAAAGAACAAGAAATACGAGGAGTTCGCACTTGAACTTGGCAAAGTCTGCGATTACCTGATCGCGATAGGCACGGACTGGAAAGTCATACCGCTTGAGAACCTTATTGCAGGTTTGCAGAAACTTGATGTCCAGATCATTGCTGGAGTTCGTGATGCAGAGGAAGCAAAACTTGCGCTTGAGACTCTGGAGCACGGCTCAGATGGCATACTCCTTGATACAGATGACCTCTCAGAGATCAAAAAGGTCATAAGTATCAGGGAAAAAGCCGGGATGGAAAATGTGCCCCTGGTTAAAGCCCGCGTGACAAAGGTGAAGCAGGTAGGCATGGGCGACCGTGTATGTGTGGATACGGCATCGCTTATGGTACCCGGTGAAGGGATGCTGATAGGTTCCCAGAGCAACGGTCTTTTCCTTGTCCATTCAGAATCAGAAGAGAGCCCTTACGTGGCTGCACGTCCTTTCAGGGTGAACGCTGGTGCTGTTCATGCATATATCAGGGTGGGTGAGAAGACCCGGTACCTTTCTGAACTCTGCGCAGGCGATGATGTCCTGGTAGTGAACTCAGGCGGTGAGACGCGTCCCGCTGTTGTGGGAAGAGTAAAGATAGAGCGCCGCCCACTTATGCTTGTGGAAGCCGAAGTAGAAGGCACTAAGATAAAAACCCTGCTCCAGAACGCAGAGACCATAAAACTTGTCGGGGCTGACATGAAACCTGTGCCTGTGACCGCTCTTAAGGAAGGTGATGAGGTTATGGTTTACTTTGAGGCTGCCGCGAGACATTTCGGGATAAAGATAGAGGAGACGATAATAGAAAAGTAATATATAGTATAAAACAGGAATGACTATTCCTAATCCCGCTTTGAGAATATAAAATGAACAACTCTGAAGTAAGAGCCCTGAGAAAAGCCTTTAATTCCGTTAAGGAAAGGCAGGCTCAAAATCTGCCAGATAACTTTGAAGAACGGAAAAAAAGACTTGCCGCTTCAAGGGAACTTTGCGTGGGAAACAAGGAACTTCTTGCAAAAGCTATAGCAAACCTCAAGAAAAACGGGATGAAAGTCTATCTTGTAAAAGACAACAACGAAGCAGTCAATAAGATCCTGAATGAACTCGGCGATGAAAAACTTGTAGTAAAATCCAAGTCCAATGTCACAAAAGAGATAGAACTTACAAAGGCGCTTGAAAAAAAAGGATTGACAGTTGTCGAGACGGATATCGGCGACCGTATTTTGCAGATACTGAAAGCAAGCCCTTCCCACCCAACAGGTCCTGTGACGCATCTTTCGGCAAAAGAGATGGCAAAAGGACTTTCAGGATATTATGGTATGCCAATAAAAGATGACCCTGATGAGATAGTAAAGATCGTCAGGGAAGATGTGATATCAAACCTGCGCAGGGCAAAAGTTGGCATCACTGGAGCCAATGCTATAACGGCAGAGGAGGGCTCTATAGTGATGACCCATAACGAAGGGAATATCTACGAGGTCATGAGAAAGGAAAAGCACATTGTAGTGACTTCAATCGACAAGATATATCCCGATATCGAATCAGCCATGAACATGCTGAAGATATTGAGCTACAATGCTACAGGTGCCATCATCCCTTCGTTCGTTGAGATCATCAGCGGCGTGAGCAAGACCGCAGATGTTGAAAAGAAGTTCATAAAAGGAGTCCACAGTCCTTCAGAGATCACCGTGATACTTGTCGACAACAGGAGGAGTGAGATTGCTGAGAACAAATTTAAGGAACTCCTCTACTGCATTGGATGCGGGAACTGCCTTCTCCACTGCCCAATGTACAATACCATAGGAAACGAGTTCGCGCGGGGCAGCCACCTTGGCGGGAAGGGCATCGCTTATTATTCCCTGTATAATAATGAAAAAGACGAAAAGCTTGAGTACTGCCTTACCTGTGGGAAGTGCAGGGAGAACTGCCCGCTGGGACTTGATATACCTGAAATGATCAGGAGGATACGGAGTACAGGTATGTCATCAGATGTATATTATTTCCTGAAATCGCATACGTTGTGGTTGTACTACCAGACTCTTTTGAGATTGAAGAGTGAATAAGAATAGAGTGCACCGATCGGGATTTGAACCCGAGTTATTAGCTTGGAAGGCTAAAGTCATAGCCGCTAGACCATCGGTGCTTTGATCTGGCACTTACAGCACTTTTTACCTTAAAAACCTTTAGATTCAAATAAGTTTTCCTGAGGAGAATTCTTCTTTTCATTTCTTCCACTTCCTCTTTAATCCTTTCATCCCATCAAAATCCCTATCCTCTGAAAATACCACCTCTGCCCCGGCAATAAAAGCAGTTGCAGCATGAATAGCATCTCTTGGCAGCACCTTATATTCACTTATGATTTCAAGCGCCTTCCATATAACAGCATCATTGACATCTAAAAATCTCATATTGGGCATAGTTAAAAATGCCTCAAGATTTTTTATAGCGACATCAATGCCTTTTACCTTATTTACTTTATAAAAAACTTCATCGAATGTAAGAAAAGAAGTGCATGCCGGCATCTCTCCATCCTGGACTTTTTCCAACATCTTTCTTGCCCAATCCCCCATGTTTGAATCATCAAGGATTGCGTAGATGATAAGATTCGAATCAAAATAATTCAATGTATTCTCTCATCCATTTCTTCTTCATACGCTTCATGAGGATGAAGCCTGAGTTTACCCATTCCTTTTGCAGTTTCCCTGAAAACGGAAACCGCATCTTCGATAGGTTTTTTTATGTCTAATTTTTTATCTGTTAATCTAAATAGTACTTTTGATCCGGGATATATGTTCAAGGCATGCCTGAACTCCTGTGGGATAACTACCTGCCCTTTGGGTCCGACTTTCATTATTGCTTCCATTTTAGCAATCTCCAGATCCATATATGGTATAACTTGTATTTATACCTGTGAGCTTGCATATCATATTTTCTTGAGACGAAGCATTTAATCTGCGGTTTGTTCTCCTGAAATTTGCTACGCAGGTAATTATACACTATCAGGAAGACTCATGTAGATTAAATGTAGAGTCCTCCATTTATATCAATGACCTGTCCTGTTATGTAATTCCCGTCTTCTGAGACCAGATATGCCACCGCACCTGCCACCTCGGATGGCTTCCCAAGTCTTCCCAATGGTATCTGGGCAAGAATTTTTTCCATTATTTCTTTAGGAACCGATTTTAGCATATCCGTTTCTATGAATCCAGGCGCCACTGCATTTACAGTTATACCCTTACCTGCAAATTCTTTTGCCAGCGTTTGCGATAGAGCTATT
>JBGOYM010000011.1:0-18725 GCA_041479675.1 Candidatus Methanoperedens sp. | reverse complement strand
CAAACAATCTTTTATCATCATACCAAAGAGATGGAAGCCCAAATCCATAAGTTTTTCCACTTCCAGTCGGAGCATGAATTAGCAGACAGTCTTCTTTCATATCCCCCATTTCCAGCATGGATTTTTGCGTTGCATGCAGTTGTTTATCATCAAATATCGTGTCAGTAAATTCGATATTTTGGGGCTTAAAAATATAAGATTTTTCCATAATGAGCCTTCACATGTAAGGAGCAACCAGAGATAGCCACTTTGTCGCGTCAACGCCGTGTGCCAGTACATATTGCTGGGCTGGTCGTTCAAGCATCTCATATTCAAGTCCCTTTACTGATTCATGCCCGAATACATGTTTGAGCGTGAATAGATTTACAGTCAAACTTTTGACATTGCCAGGCAATCTCTGGCATAATGCAAGAGTTTCCTGCATATTTCCAAGTCGGATAGTGAACTTCTCAGGTGGTAAATAGTTATCACGCACAGCCATTACAAATGTATATTCAGTGCCGGGTTCTATACCCTGACGCTTTAACCAGTTTTTCATAGATGTCCTTGCGCTATTTTCTATAGCTGGCATGTTCGGATATCCTTCACTCATGAAATTTGTTGCCACATCGTATAATCGTGTTCTTTTTGGTTCTTCATTTGGTACTGCTATACTGGTAATAAGAGGAATATCCAAAATATCTTCATACTCCGGTTTGTTACTTGTATATTTAAAAGGGATAGGAACTATCCCCATGGCTTTGTTGATAGCAAAACAGATAGCAAGATCACCGATCCATGTATCTGTAACTGTAGCTCCTCCTGCGCCGGAATCCTGTCTGGATCTGTAAAATAAAGGAGATAGTAAAGTCAATTTATACGTGTACATATGAGTAATCTCCCTCTTTAATCAACTTCACTTCTCAAAACCTGCGTATTTGCAGAGATCCACTGCATCCTGTTTCAACCTCGCATAAATTGCTTTCATGGAATTGCCATCAAGTTTATTTGCCTCCACAAGAAAATCTTCAAGTGGTTTACCCGACAGCAGTTTTCCATTTGTTCCAGATAAGTCCTGTATTATTGTTTTTATCACATCTGCACGCAAGTCTTTTGATTCCTGCAATTCAGGATGGTTTTTTGTTATTGTATATGATGTTACTGGAGGCTCATTCTGGCAGCCCAATATCGCAACAATTGTATTTTTAATGTTAGGTCCGGTAATTGAGGTCTGCGCCCCATATCTTGTCTCACGCAGGCACATCAGAATATGAACGAGTGATTCAGGTGTGGGATCATCGATTACAATGAAAGATGGGAATAAAGTGCCAGGTAAAATATATTCTGTGCTGAATAGACTTGTTCTATATCCTTTTTCTCTGTCCCACATTGTTCCCTGTTCAGAGAGTGCATTATGGGTCAGTTTAGTTGTCAATTTTACTCGTTCTCTTAAGCTATAACTGCTGCTGTATTTCACCCGGCTTGGAAGCATTGCAGCTTCGCTTTGCTCTACAATCGAATCACCGAATAGAACACTATTTGGATTTGCTATTTCCGATTTCGTTTTAACTGCATTGTACTCGTATGAAGCATCGATAACTCCATATGCTCTGCATAACCTAAGCCCCGCAAGTTTTTCTTTTGATTTCATCTTTCGAGCGGGCACTTCTATGATTTCTCTCTCATTAACCCGGATGGAAATTGTCTCTTCCGGATCTTCGCTCCTGTCGATGAATGGTGCAATTACCTCTCTTAGAACCGCGATTACCAACCTTTTTGCATTGTTCTGTCCAAATACTGGAACTGGAATGCTTTCAGATTTTGTCGTTTGTGCTGCCGGTGATGCAACTTCCGTTGAAGTCTTTTCTTCCAATGTTATCTGTGCTGGTGAATCAGGAGCAGCTTTTCCTTTTTTCTTTTTGGATACTTTTGGTTTAACTATCTGTTCAATTATTTTTGGTGCTGTTGTGAAATATTCCAGACCAAATGTTTTTTCAATGAGTGTATGGGCTGGAGTTACTATCTGTCCTGTATTTCCTGTGTTATCTGTCATTTTATATTCCCTCCTGGGATTTCGTTGTATCAACCTTATTGTTTTCTTTTTCAGCTTTTCTTACCATGATTTCAGCCCATTTTTGCTGATTGTACATTAGAGCAAATTGAGCAATAATATCTTTACGCCATGCTGCTGCGGGGACTTTCCCATTCTTTTCAAAATTTTCTTCAAACAGAAGAACAAGATTTTCAGTGAAAGATTTGCAGGCTTCGGTACGAATCGCAGTTTTGAAAGAATCTTTACGTTCTGCTATCTCAAGTAAACGACCGGCACATCGTGTTATTTTATCATATCGATCTGCAGTTTCATTTCTCTGAAGAACATCCAGAGCTGTTCTGATCATCCATGTATTGTCATTATTCGTTTTGGGAGGATCATTTAATATTTTACATGCTTCGCCAACTATTGTATTCATTCTCATTTCATTTACCTCTTTATTGTGGATTTTTATAAATTTATTAACATCATTTTGTATTCTCGGTAATTTGGCTCTTAAATCACTATTCGCAAAGCTGTAAATTAGAGAGAATATTCTCATCGGATGTAGAACCCTTGCAGCAATTACTTTTGGTATATCATCAGATCCTTTTTTCAATGAAGCAAAATGTTGGATGAATCTAAGTTCCTGAATTGCTCTGGGAATCTCATCAATCCTTAAAGAATTCATATTCAGGGATTTCACCCATCCTGGGGCATTTTCCCATGAAAACTGTTCTGAGCGAATTCTTGGCGCGCCTTGAAGCGGTGTGACGTGCACTTTTATACCAGTCTCGTTTATGAAATTCTCAAGTAGTTGGAACAAGAAATAGAACTGCCCGATCCTGTTACCCTGATTTTCTTGAAAAACTACTGTATGGTGGTCTAATTGATGACTTCCCCCAAACTTTGTAAATTTTGCCTTTCCTGAAATTTTATCAATTGTATCTGTATCTTTTGTTTTCAGGGAATCGATAATATATTGAATATCGATTGGAACAAAATAATCCCCAAGATGGGCCTGAATAACTATTCCGTATTTTGAAATATCTTTTCCGAATTCATCTTTGCGGAGATTATTTTCAAGTTCGCACCATTTGCATATTCTACCTTTAAATTTTTCATCGTCTTTCAGTTTAGTGACTTTGCGCCCAGTACCACTGGTTGCGCCGTATCCGAAAACGAGCGCGCTTTCAAGTCCCCTATCTGAAGGCGCGCCACACTGCAGGCACATTTCTTTCTTGTCAATATTCTCATCACATACCCCTCCTAATGGATCGATAGTAGAACTTCCATAATAAATGATTGATGAAATAAAATCTTTTGTGTCTATAATATCTTTTTGCGGATAACGTATTTCAAGTTCAGATGCAATTTTCTCTAGTACTTGACCATATACCATCTCAGGATCTTTTGAACCGTCGAGAATTGTTAAAGCAATGGCAGAAAGTGTTTTCTTAAGCACGGTATCAATATCATCAGATTCATTTAGTACATTATTTTCAAGCAGCCATTCATTTATTCGTGCATCCTCCATATTTATTGCATCTAAATCAATGGCAATACGATTTGCTATCACAAGCTTTGCCAGATACCTCTGGTTTATGATTTCCTCTGATTCTTCAGCAGAGGTTTTTTCCGGTGGTTTCAAAATGAAAGTGGCGTTTATGGATTCCGCTTTTTTATCAAATAAAATATCGTACTTTCGCATAATCACAGAAAAATCTGTATGGTTTCGCCTCCAGGCAGTTCCAGACCATAATATCAGTCTTCCCTCCCATTTATCAATGAAATTATCAATTATTACTGGCGTTACCTTGACTTTTTTAGCAAAATTGTATTTGATACTATTACTCGAAGGCTCGTAAAGGGCAACTAATTTTTCGATATTTTTATCGGGCTTCAAGGTTTGATTTAGATCCGATATGCTTAGATCGATAATATCTTGATTTATCGGGTTGCCTTCAAATATTATTGCATCAGGCGTTTTAAGTACAACATATCTTTGATTCTTTTCAAGTGCTTTCAGGAGACTGATTGATGATTTTATACGCAGCATTGTCTGAGGAACATCGGCAAACATTACAACATGTAAGTTTCTGCCAATTTCCTTTGTGAAATCTTCGAATATTTTCTTGATCTCATGGTATATATGCAATGAGGAAGTGCTTTTGATAGAACCAATCCGATCTGAGAATTTCATGTACCGTGAAATTTTCTCAAGCTCTTGTCGATTCCGTTTAGTATTCAAGAGATTTGCATGATCTCTCGTCCCCTCCTCTGTGCTCAAAATTAGATACTTCAGGTCATCAGACCATGTTTCCGGTTCACCAATACTTGAGAGAAATGGAGCCACGATAACCGAATATTTATTCCACTCGTTGTTTACAGTATCGATAAGCGTTTTGTTTGTTTCCAGTTTGTTTATATCATGCAGCGTGAAGGCAGCAAAATACAAACGCACCCATTCAGCGATGTTATTGGGTAACTTTTCCTCAGTACCAAATGTATCAAGCAGTTCATTCTCAAGCATTCGTCCACCAAGAACAAGACCATTAACAATATGGGTAAAGTATGTTTGATCGGGAAATTCTTTATGTTTTGATCCACCCTTGGCAATTGCAAGAGGGTAATTTCGTAATATTATTGCCAATGGTCCAACTGGATCGCCGGCTTCGCTGCGGGGGGTTACATTGAATAATTCTCTGAATGTTCTTATGAATAGATTTGTTCTAAACATTTTATTGACTGTAATATCCATAACTACCTCACTTCGTCAATGAATCCGAACCCAAGAGCGGTTTTACTCCCCAATCCTTCTGTCAGAAGCATTTCGATTACATCTTCCGGTGCATCGATGAAAAATCTCATTATCGTACACGGTAATTTGTTCAGTTTTACAACTCTCAACTTTTTTTCATAGTTAACGATATTGAACAACCGTATTTCTGGACAGGGTTTTTGATAATAATGAACATATTTTTTCTTAATCCATTCCAGCACTGTCTCATTAAAACCTTCATCATCAGGTCTTATAAACCTGTCATCCTTCTTGATTAAAACCGGGCTTTTTGTAAGCAGTTCGCATGGAGGCGGGGGGATTTTTATATTGACAATACTCGTCCGAATCAATGGCAAAAGGCTGTTATTGACATTCAAGTGTCCCTGTTTCTGTATTGCAACTTGAAGTGCAGCAAGAAAATTGTTATCTCTTGATGCTACGATAAGGACATATCTCTCAGCCCCTATTCCCTGATCATAAATACGTTTCCCGCTTGGCAATAAATTAGAGATAACATACCCTTTATGGTTTGTTTTGTTATGCAACTCCTCAGCATATTCAGGGGATTGTGTCGCCAGTAATCGGTACAAAGATGAACCAACCATGTAGTTATGATCAAAGGGGATCATCTTTTCTTTTGGTGGAGAGAAAGTTAATATCAATTTCATTGTGATTTTTCTTATGGAATTGATTATTTAAATAGTTTTCTATGCTTTAATAAAATTATTGCATATAATTTGCAATATTGCAAATTTTTAACATGATATTATTTATAGCAGTAATTCCAAAAAGAGAAGTAAATATGGTTAACGATCAAAGCGCCAAAGAAAATAGAATAATAATACCGTATGCAATTGCAATAGTTGGTTTCAATCCCGAACTTGTTATTCGAACACTTTATGGTGGATTTCAGGGTACGAAAAAACTTGTATTATTGCACACAGTCCATGAGAAGTCTCTGGAAACGGTTTCAGCAGTAAAGCAGACTTCTGCCGCTATTGGCATAAAGACGCAAGAAATTATTATTAATGATGTATTCGATTTCTTTGAGATTTATGCTACAATTGAAAAGTTGATATCTGATAGTGGTAAGCCTGTTTGGATAAATGTAACCTCCGGCCCTGGTGTCGCAATCGCAGCAATGGCATTAATAAGCGTTGAGAAAAGCATACCACTTGTCGCTTATGATAAAGAATTGGATCGGATAGTGACCATCGAAACAAAAGAACTCGCACAATTTTATCATATCAAAAAGCGTTATGAAAAAACTTTGAATAAATTACTTGAGAAAGAAGAGTGGTCTCTTGAGGAATTAGCAAGTGGTTTACACAAATCTATATCGAGTATTTCACGGCAGGTTACTCAATTAAAAAATGCCAAACTTATTAAAATTATTAAAGGAAGTGGTGGGCCAAATTCTCCTTACAAATTCACACTGACTTTAAGAGCGCGTGGGTTATTAGGTATTTAGCATATAATCCATCACTGTTTCATAAATCCCATTATCCTGTGCTACTGCAACAGGAGAGAGCGATTCAGTTCTTTCCGTAGCGTAAGTCACGTTAACTGGGGCATCATTTCAGTTCTCATTATTTTTTCTCTAATTTATCGGTCGTGGAAAAAGATTGGCTAAAATTCATATTCTCTCATGAAAGGAGATTATCTCTGATTTGGAGACTTTTCATTATTTCTGGAAAAAGGAATCGCTGCAATGTTGATCAACCACAGAGTACACAGAGATCACAGAGCGGTGCCGCTTTTCTCTGTGTCCTCTGTGCTCTCTGTGGTTTTTCAAACCAGAAGATAATAAAAAGTCTCATAAAAATATAACGGGGTCAATTTTACGCTGACGCTGTATAAAACCAGTTTCGATAGCAATATTTCTTATGAAATCTTCTTGTAGATTTAATATAATCCGCTGCCTGGATAAGTGTAGCTATGCGCCCATTCTCCACCCACGCCCTGTACCCACAGGCGCCTGTGCAGTTCTGGTTATAGCTTTTTCTTTATGAGAAAAAGTTATGAGAAAAAGAATGGATAATCTTTTTGCCAATGCCAACCAACTCTATATCATGCTCTCAGGGGAGAAGATAGCTGCTGGTAAAGGCGAAATAAAAGCTGACCTTGCATTAAGAAATTGCAGGATCGTCAATGTAAACACGAAAGAGGTTCACAAAGGCGATATAGCGATCTATTCAGGATTCATAGTCGGGATCGGTGATGTGGATGACCTGACCGGGACAGGAACGAAACTCCTTGATGTAAATAATGCCCACGTATGCCCGGGGCTCATCGATGGTCATGTGCATTTTGAATCCAGCATGGTAACGCTGACGCATTTCGCAAGTGAATCCCTGCGACATGGAACAACCGGGATCGTCATAGACCCGCACGAGATCGCAAATATCCTTGGAGCAAAAGGTATCAGGCTTGTGCTGCGGGAGGCAAAAAATCTTCCACTGGACGTTTTTGTCACTATTTCATCCTGCGTGCCTTCAAGCCATCTTGAGACTTCTGGCGCAAAGCTTGGTGTAATAGATATAAAAAAATTCCTTGATAAGAAATTCGTGGTCGGGCTTGGTGAGATGATGGACTATCCTGCTGTCCTGGGGAGACATGCACAAAAAATTGCAATGATTTCTGCTGCCATTGAGAGAAAGCTTGTGGTGGATGGTCACTGCCCTGGTATGAAGGGGAGCGAGCTTTTCGGGTACATGAGCGCCGGGATATCCTCTGACCACGAGTCGTTGACATACGATGAGGCGCTTCTTAAGGCGCGCCTTGGAATGAAAATTATGCTGCGGGAAGGTTCTGCTGCAAAGTGCCTTGATGATTTCATTCCCTTACTTCTTCGCGACGGCATATCTCTTGAGAACTTTTTCTTTGCCACAGACGACATGCATCCACATGATCTCATGGCAGGGTACATGGACGCACTTGTAAGAAAATCGATCAGCCTTGGGATTGAACCTGTGCACGCAATATCTTTGTCTACGATCAATACAGCGCGCCACTACAGGATAGACCAGCTCGTGGGATCGATAAGCATCGGAAGAAGGGCGAACCTTGTAATACTGGATGATCTTGAAAAATTCAGGATAAGGAATGTGATGATCCGTGGGGAGATGCACCCGATTACTTCAGGAATAAAATACCCAGAATATGTTTTCAGTACCATGAAGTACAGGAAAATCAAACCTGATGACCTGAAAATCTTTTCAGATAAAAGTAAAGTTTCGGCTCGCATAATTGAGATCGTGCCTGGCAAACTTATCACGAAAAAATGCATCAAAGATTTGAGAACAAATGGACATGCCGTGTTTCCTGATACTGAACATGATATCCTGTCGATCGCTGTGATCGAGCGCCACGGAAAGAACGGGAACATTGGCAGGGGTTTTGTCCGCGGATTTAACCTGAAGGAGGGCGCCGTGGGGCAGAGCATTGCGCACGATTCACATAATGTCGTTGTTGTGGGTACGAATTTTGAGGATATGGCTCTATGCGCCAACAGGATTCGAGAAATGCAGGGTGGGATAGTTCTTGCAAAAGATAAGGAAATAGATCAGCTTCATCTGCCTTTTGCCGGGATTCTCAGCACGCAGAGCGCACACGATGTTGAGAAGAAACTAAAAGAGCTTCATACAGCGATAAGAAGAATGGGGTGCAGGCTTGAGGCGCCGTTCATCCAGATGTCGTTCCTCGCGCTGCCTGTGATCCCATCGCTCAAGATCACTGATATGGGTCTTGTGGATGTTGAAAAGGGAGAGATAATTGAGGCGGTTGAAAAATAAGTAAAGTAGATAATGAAATATTGGTTTTATCCCCCGCTCACGGCAGGGAGTATCGATATTTCATCAGTGCCCTTCACTTCGCTGTCAAGCCCTTTAAGGTGCCGGATGTCCTCACCGTTCACGTACAGGTTGACAAAGCGCCTGACTTCGCCTTTATCAAGGATGCGCTTCTCAAAATCAGCGCCGAACTGCTGAATAAGCTTATCAAGCACCGCTTTTACAGTCGTATCTCCGATGTCAAGAGTCGTTTCGCGAGCATGTGTCACATTGCTCAATGCAGAAGAAAATCTTATTTTGACCATTATATCACCTTTATGTATGAGCCAATAAGGGCTCTTTATGTTCATGAATATCGATCTTCGGCGCTGTGATCTGCTCGAATTCGCTAAGCAGGGGCTTGATGATAGGAGGACGCTGCAGCGACTTAAGAAGTGTATCCTGCGCCTTAAGACCATTGCCAGTTACATAGACCACCACGCGCTCATCGCGCTTTATATGCCCGCTCTCTACAAGTTTCTTCAAGCCAGCGACAGTGGTACCACCTGCGGGTTCAGTGAAAATGCCCTCTGTCCTTGCAAGAAGATGTATCGCTTCGATGATCTCCTCTTCCGTGGGAGTGGCTGCAAACCCGCCTGAATCAAGTATTGTCTTCTTGGCATAGTAGCCATCTGCCGGGTTGCCTATCGCAAGGCTGTGCGCCACGGTCTCGAATTTCCTCACTGGCACGACCTCGCTGTTGTTCTGGACTGCACACGATATGGGGGAGCAGTTAAGAGGCTGTGAACCGGATATCCTGACATCCGCACTGTCCACAAGACCAACGCGTTCCAATTCTTTATATCCCCGTGATATCGCACACAGGAGCGCGCCGCTTGCCATCGGAGCCACGATGTGATCCGGTGTAGTCCAATTCAACTGCTCTGCAGTTTCGTAAGCCATTGTCTTTGAACCTTCGGTATAATAAGGACGGATATTAATGTTCACAAAAGCCCAATCTGGATGGGAGTCTGCCACCTCACTGGCGAGGCGGTTTGCATCATCGTACGTGCCTTCCACTGCGATGACACTTGGACCGTAGATGAGCATCTGCACTATCTTGCCCAGTTCGATAGTAGAGGGGATAAAAATATATGCCGGAAGTCCTGCCTTAGCTGCATGCGCTCCAACTGCTGCCGCAAGGTTGCCCGTACTTGCGCATCCCACTGCTTTCACATTGAATTCGATGGCTTTTGAGATCGCAACTGATGTGACCCTGTCTTTGAAAGAATTAGTTGGGTTCACAGATTCGTCAAGGATGTATAGTTCATCAAGTCCGAGTGCTGCGCCAAGACGCTGCGCATGGTGAAGTTTATTGAAGCCAGCGCCAAGGTCGATGCGTTTCTCGGATTCAAGCGGTAATAGCTCTGCGTATCTCCATATGGATTTCGGTCCAGATGCGATATTTTCCTTGCTGATATGGTCTGAGATATAGTCCCAGTCGTAGTTGACCTCAAGAGGTCCAAAACATTCATAACATGTATTCTGGATAACGGCAGGATATTCAGCTCCGCATTCCCTGCATTTCAGTCCTATAACGTGACTCATTTTAACTTCACCTCTGCATAATACAACATTACCCTATATAATATTTGCCATGTCAGTAGATAACTGGTAGTAATATTATTTGATACAGTTTTACGTTGCCATGACCCGCCAAAATTCTAAATAGTCTTCATAAAATATATATGTCGCGACTGCGTTAGCAAATAAGATTTATGAGTGTCGAAGTGAATCGTTTTAAATGCGGATATTGCGGCGCCTGTGTGGGCGTCTGCCCGAAAGGAGCGCTTGAACTTATTGAAACATGGATCGAAGTAGATGATTCCTGCACAAGTTGCGGGATCTGTGCCAAGATATGTCCTGTTGGCGCGCTGGAGGTAAAGGTAAAATGAAGGACAGGTACGATGTAATCGTTGTGGGAGCAGGACCTGGTGGGTCGATAACTGCAAAGACCTGTGCAGAGGGGGGGCTAGATGTCCTCATGATAGAAAAGAGGCAGGAGATAGGCGACCCTGTGAGATGCGCAGAAGGCGTGTTAAAGGACGCTATTTTAAAACATATAGCACCGGACAAACGATGGATCGCAGCCGAAGTAAAAGGTTCAAGGATAATCGCTCCTGACGGGACTGAGATATTGATGTCCTCAGATGCAGCCATGAAAGACGTGGGTTATACTCTTGAGCGAAAAGTGTTTGACAGGGTGCTGGCTCAGAAAGCTGCGATGGCAGGCGCTGATGTTATGGTGAAGACACGAGCGACCGGATTATTGAGGAACAACGGAAAGGTCGCAGGCATCAAAGCCATGTACATGGGAGAGATGCATGATATCAAAGCGGATATCGTAATAGGCGCGGACGGAGTGGAATCCAAGGTTGGAAGATGGGGTGGAATAGATACATCGTTAAAACCCCATGATATCGAGACGTGCGCGCAATTTCTTGTTTCGAATTTCGATCCTGGCGAATACAGCGAGTTCTACATCGGAGAAAAATATTCTGCCGGTGGATATGTGTGGATATTCCCAAAAGGAGGACATACCGCGAACGTGGGTGTCGGAATACTCGGAAGCAAATCTGGAAAAATAAGGGCAATAACTCTCCTTCAAAAATTCGTTGAAACAACTATCCCGGATGGTAAGATCATAGAAATGGTATTGGGCGGTGTTCCTGTGAGCGGCCCGATAGAACGAACGGTCACTGACGGACTTATTCTTGTGGGCGATGCTGCAAGGCAGTCAGACCCGCTGACCGGCGGCGGTATCACCAATGCGATGGACGCAGGAAAGATTGCAGGTGAGGTCTGCATCAAGGCAAAAGAGAAAGGGGATTATAGTGTCAGGACCTTGAAAGAATACGAGGATAAATGGCGCGCCACTATCGGAAAGGAGATCTCAAGGTCTCTGCAGGTCAAGAACCTGCTGATAAAGCTCAGTGATGAGCAGTTGAACCAGCTTGCCCATTCTCTTGATGGCGTGGATGCAAGCACGATGGAACTGCCAAAGCTGCTGGCTGTCCTGTTCAAGAAAAATCCGAAATTGCTCTGGGAACTCAGGTCGCTTTTTTAGTGAGAAATAACCTTATCATCTTTTACGCCAAAAACTAAATGATCGATAATATGTTCACAATAATCACAGGTGCACAGTTCGGAGATGAAGGCAAAGGAAAGATCGTGGATATGATGGCGGAACAATACGATATTGTTGTGCGTTTCCAGGGCGGTGACAATGCGGGGCATACCGTTGTGGCAGAGGGAAAGACATATAAGCTGCACCTTGTCCCATCAGGCGTGCTTTTTGATGCCCGGCTCCTCATAGGTCCGGGGACGGTCATGAACCCCGAGATACTGATGAAAGAGATCGCCATGCTTGCAGATAATGGCGTTGAGGTGACGCCTGCGAAACTGGGCATCGACGCAAAGACAAGCATCATAATGCCCTATCACATAGCTCTTGATACACTTCGCGAATCAAAGCGCACTGTGAAGATAGGTACAACCAACCGGGGTATAGGGTTTGCATATATCGATAAAGTAGGGCGCGACGAGATACAGATGGCTGACATTGCCGATAAGAAGCGTTTTATGAAGCGCCTTGATGAACTCGCTCCCCAGAAGGAAAATGCGATAATAGAAATGGGCGGTGACCCGAAGATAGCGCGGTCTCAAGTAGATGAATATATCGAGATCGGCAGAAAGTTAAGACCATACATCACAGACGTGTCTCGGGAGATCAATCTTGCATTAAAAGAGGGAAAAAAAGTGCTAGCTGAAGGCGCTCAGGGCTCCCATCTTGATATTATCCACGGCACACAGAAGTTCGTCACTTCCTCAAGTACGGTAGCTGGCTCAGCCTGCGCAGCGCTCGGTGTCGGTCCCAAAAGAGTTGATAATGTCATTGGCGTCATCAAGGCTTACATCACCCGCGTGGGAGAAGGACCACTTCCCACAGAACAGAAAAACGAGGTAGGAGAGCACCTGCGCCAGAAAGGTGGAGAGTTCGGAACGACCACAGGTCGCCCCAGGAGATGCGGATGGTTCGACCTGCCGCTTGCGAAAAAGTCCATCGACCTGAACGGCTATACAGGGATGGCACTCACCAAACTTGATGTGCTTGGGGGGCTTAATACCCTGAAGGTGTGCACGGGATATGAACTGGACGAGAATACGATCGAGTACCCGCCCGAACTTTCGGATGACGTTGCCCGTTGCAAACCAGTTTATAGAGAAATTCCATGCTGGGAAGAGAACATATCTGGAGTGGAAGACATCGGGGGACTTCCAGATAACGCCCGGCAATATATTGAATTGCTTGAACAATTAATGGAAGTAAAGATAGAGTATATTTCAGTTGGTCCCGGAAGAAAGCAAACATTTATGAAATAACCTGAATATATATAAAATAGGAAAAATCATGGAAAAGAATGTTCGATTAAAGGTATCTGAGGCTGACCAGAGGGATGTCGGGAAGGGCATCGTCAGGATCGATGAGAAGTTCAGGAACGCCATCGAGGTCAATATATTCGATGTGGTCGAGATAAAAGGAGAACGACCTACATCTGCCATGGTGGGCAGGGCATATCCGCAGGACGAAGGGCTGGATGTTATAAGGATGGATGGGCTGATACGCACAAATGCCAAGACAAGCATAGGAGAATACGTGGAGGTCAGGAAAGCGGAGTGGAAGGAAGCGAAAAAGGTCACTCTTTCACCTGTGATACAGAACATCCACATATACGCGCCCAGCGAGAGCCTGCGGGCTTTATTTCACAACAGAACCGTCTCAAAAGGAGACATAATCTCAACCACAAGTGTACGAAAACCCAGAGAATCACTCGGAAGCGATGTAATGTTCGAGCAGATATTCCAGGGTATGTTCCCGTCCTTTGGTCTTGGCGAGATCAAGCTGCAGGTGGTTGCCATGGTACCGGCAGGTATTGTGAAGATCACCGATATAACGGATGTGGAACTATTACCTGAGGCTGTGGCGCTCGAACAGGAAATACCAGAGGTCATGTACGAGGACCTGGGCGGCATAAAACCTGCTATCACCAAGATCAGAGAGATCATAGAACTGCCTCTTAAACATCCTGAGCTTTTTAGCCGCCTTGGTATCGATGCTCCAAAGGGAGTGCTGCTGCACGGCCCTCCAGGGACTGGAAAGACCATGCTGGCAAAAGCCGTGGCTAACGAGAGCGATGCGTATTTCAAGATAATCAACGGTCCTGAGATAATGTCAAAATACTATGGTGAGAGCGAGCACAAGCTTCGCGAGGCATTCGAGGAAGCAGAAAAAAATACTCCAGCGATCATCTTCATCGATGAAATTGACAGTATAGCCCCCAAACGCGCAGAGGTTACTGGCGAGGTGGAGCGTCGCGTGGTTGCTCAATTGCTTGCTCTCATGGATGGACTGAAATCCAGAAAGAACGTGATCGTGATCGGCGCAACGAACCGCCCTGAAGCTCTGGATATGGCGCTTCGCCGCCCCGGGAGGTTTGACCGTGAGATCGAACTGCGGGTGCCTGACCGTGAAGGAAGGCGCGAGATATTCCAGATCCATACACGCGGTATGCCCCTTGCTGAAGATGTCAAGCTTGATGACCTTGCCACCCGCACATACGGGTTCGTGGGGGCTGACATCGCTGCCGTGTGCAGGGAAGCTGCAATGAATTCCCTGCGAAGGGTCCTTCCGGAAATAGATCTTGATATTAAGGAGATACCAAAAGAGACGCTTGACAAACTGATAGTAACGCGTTCAGACTTTGAAGGGGTACTGAAAGAGATCCAGCCATCAGCGCTTCGCGAGATACTTTTCGAAGTGCCGAACGTGACATGGGAGGATATCGGCGGGCTTGATAAAGTAAAATCCCTGCTTTCCGAGGCTGTGGAATGGCCGCTGCGGTATAGCGAATCGTTCATGCGAATAGGCGTTGAGCCCCCAAAGGGTGTTCTCCTGTATGGACCACCAGGCACAGGAAAGACGCTGCTGGCAAAGGCGATCGCCAATGAAAGCGAGGCGAATTTCATCACTGTCAAGGGTAGCGATATTTTATCCAAATGGTACGGCGAATCTGAAAAGCACATTGCTGAGATCTTCAAGAAAGCGCGTCAGGTGGCGCCATCTATTATTTTCCTTGATGAGCTTGATGCGCTTGCACCAATGAGAGGAAGCGCACTTGGTGAACCTCATGTGACTGAGCGTATCGTAAACCAGCTCCTGTCAGAGCTAGATGGGCTTGAGGAATTAAGGGGCGTTGTGATCATCGGTGCCACGAATCGACCAGATATAATTGACCCGGCTCTGTTGCGTCCAGGCAGGTTTGATGAGATGATACTTGTACCAGTGCCTGATGCAAAGACGAGGCTTGAGATATTTAAGGTACACACAAAGAAAATGGCTCTTGCAAATGATGTTAACCTTAATGAACTTGTCAAATTAACAGAAGAATTTACAGGCGCTGATATTGCTTCGGTTTGCAAGAAAGCCGGAAGGTTCGCGATGCGGGAAGATATAAATGCAAAAAACGTAAAGCAGTCACACTTCCTTGCTGCGATTGAGGATACAGGTCCATCTGTCACACCAGAAACTATGGACTACTATGAGAAACTTAAAGGGGAACTTCGAAAGAAGAGATCGAAACAGATCGAAACAAGACCAGAGATGTATGCATAATGATTAAAGAAGGGGTTCTTTACGATGAACTGCCCGGCTGTAAAGTAAAATGCAATGTGTGCTCGCACAGGTGCACCATTGCGGAAGGAAAAACAGGGATATGCAGGACACGAAAGAACATTAGCGGGAAGCTTCACACGCTTATCTACAATACCATATCGAGCGAAGCTGTTGACCCGATCGAAAAAAAGCCTCTGTATCATTTTCTCCCTGGCACGTTCTCGTATTCCCTGGGCACCATAGGATGCAATTTCAGGTGCCTGCACTGCCAGAACTGGAATATCTCGCAGGTGTCGCTTGAGGAGGCTTATACAAAGGAGATAACACCTGAAGAGGCGATAAGAAGAGCGGTCGCATCGGGAAGTAAGTCGATCTCATGGACGTACAACGAGCCAGCGATATGGCATGAATACACCTATGACAGCGCAGCGCTTGCAAAGAAAGCTGGACTGAAGACGATATACGTAACGAACGGCTACATCACTCCCGAGGCGCTGCGAAGGATGGCTCCGTATCTTGATGCATATCGTGTGGATATCAAATCATTCTCTGATGAGTTCTATAAAAAAGTATGCGGCGCAAGGCTTGCTCCCGTGCTTGAATCAACGAAGCTTGCAAAGGAACTGGGGATGCATGTGGAAACGATAACTCTTGTCATACCGGGGCGCAACGACTCGAAGGAGGAGCTGACGCAGATATCAAGATGGGTGAGAGAAAACCTGGGAGAGGATACACCCATGCACTTCACGCGGTTCCATCCGATGCATAAAATGGATCATGTCGCGCCAACGCCGCTATCCACTCTTGAAATGGCGCATGGCATCGCGAAGAAAGAGGGGATGAGGTTCGTTTATCTGGGGAATGTTGGGGGGCACAAGTATGAAAATACTTACTGCCCGCGCTGCGATTCGCTGTTAATAGACCGTGCCGGGTTCAGGGTGGGGGAGGTGAGGGTGAAGGACGGGAAGTGTGCGAGGTGCGGGGAGGGGATACCGGTGGTGGGGATTTGAGGAGGATTTGGTTTTGCATCAAGATCCGCGCCCCCCGAGCACACCGCCCATAGGTTTCGGTCATACCCCGAAATCCGCCTGTGGGAGTCCTTAGTGCGGGAGGTTGGTCGACAGTCCTTCGCTCCTGTGGGTGGCCCGGATGGTCGCGGAGAACATGAAGCTGCTTATCCGCGCATTAATGGGTTATTAAATCGGTCTTTTGGTATATCAAAATTGCCATTGGCACTTCAGGTAAACAGCCCTATCGTCTTCCCCAGCGCATCAACGAACTTCCTGGCTTCATCCTCGGTATTATAAAGATAAACCGAAGCCCTGACCGCAGCCTCACATTTGCGGTAATTGAACCATGAATGCACGCAGAAGGCGCCTGAGCGCACGGCGATATTCGCTGTCTCATCAAGCACAATTGCGATATCATGGGCATCTCCTCCTTTCGGGAATTCCACGGTGAAAGAAATGATGCCTCCTCTTGATCTGGGTTCCTGCGGACCGATTATCTTCAACCCTGTTATGTCCTTTATTCCTTCCGTGATGATAGTGTTCAATTTTTCTTCATGTTTCTCTATTTCCGGGCGTCCCACTTTCTCAATGTAATCCACAGCTGCGCCGCTCCCTATTATCCCCGCGTAGTTCTGCAACCCTGCCTCGAATTTCTCTGGCGGCGGAAGGAATTTCGCGCTTTCGTATGTGGAATCACTCACCGTATCCCCGCCCACGATAAATGGCGCCAGTTTCTCAAGCAGGTGGTGCTTCCCATATAGCACACCCATGCCAGTCGGTCCGAGCATCTTGTGCACCGATAGCGCGAAGAGATCAACATCTAGAGCCCGGACATCTACTGATTTGTGAGGTGCGCTCTGGGCACCGTCCAGCATCACAAGCGCACCATAGTCATGAGCTATTTTGATTATCTCTTTTGCCGGGATAGTATAGCCATCCAGGTTCGCAGTATGCACCATGCTCACCAGCCGCACGTTTTTATTCATCAGTGATTCGAACTTCTCAATATCGAAGGTATTATCGGGCGCTGAATGCACAACAATGTGCCTGATAACCTTTTTTTCAGTCTGCATCTGCCAGGGTACAAGATTCGAGTTATGCTCCCTGTCGGTGGTAAGAACTATATCTCCCTTTTTGAAATCAAGGCTGTTTGCCACGAGGTTGAGCCCTTCAGTTGTATTTCTTGTGAAAATTATCTCCTCAGGGCGCTGTGCACCCAGGAATTTCTGGAACTTCTCGCGCGATCTGGTTACCTTCTCATCAACCATCTTTGACATTTTGTGAAGCGATCGCCCGCCGCATACCGGATATTCAGTATAGTATTCGTCCATTGCTGCGATGACCTGGAGGGGCTTCAGGGTCATGCAGGCATTGTCGAAATATATGGGATACTTTCCGTTCCATTTTTTTGAAAGTACAGGAAAGTCAAGGCGGATTTTTTGCGTTTCCATTATAATTACAAAAGTAGCGCAGATGTGATATATATTTTGGTTCAGAACTCAACTCCATAGCTCCCCGCGAAGTATGGATTCTGTTTTATCGCTGGTGCTATGGTATTTTTTATGGATTCTCACCAGGTAACCATCCCCTGTCTTTTCAGGTTCTTCAAATATAGCGTCCACTCCCAGGAGCCTCAAGTGGTCTTCGAATTCCTGCACGGTTTTCAAGTTCCTGACCCTTATCTGCACGGTCTCGGTTATGCGCCCCCCTTCCTTTTTCTTCCTGATAGTCTTTATCATGGGCATAAGGATGCTCCTCCCCAGCATGCGGCATCTATCTTCCAGCTTATCTTCAGTTTCATTCCATTCAACAGCCTGGAACGCTTCCCTGCACACTCTGGGGAAAAAAAAGTCCCTTCCATAATCGTTGTAAAATTCAAAGGCATATCTTAAGTCCGCGCAGTTACTCATAGAACTTGTATATTTCACAGGCAAAAGCAACATTTCGGGATCCTTGATGACAACACCTTCATTCAGTGACATCCCGAACCCCTTGATGATACTTGCTATCTCAGTATGCGCTTTTTCAACATCATACTCCCCAAAAAGCCTGACTGATATGAGCCCGTATTCATCCACGAGCCGCCGCCGATTTTTAACGGGCATCGGCTTCCCGGTCAGCTTCTCCCTGATATCGAATACAAAGAATTCAAGGGATTCGATATCGTAAATCGATTTAGGGACATAAGGGCTGTCAGGCCCCACCATCTCCCCGCACAACACAAGGTCTGGATGCTGCAAAAAAAAATCGTGTCCGACAAGCTCACGGGCTTTCTCGGTAGTGTAAGGGCAGACAAAACCGCCTCTTGTAAGTCCCGCTATCTCATCATCGATGAGCGCGACCCTTACATTGTAGCCGTTCATCTTCTCTTCCACAGCGACCTTTTCACATGTTGAGAAATGAGCTGCAATACCGGGAT
>JBGOYM010000010.1:0-18924 GCA_041479675.1 Candidatus Methanoperedens sp. | reverse complement strand
CAAAAAAAATTAAATGTGAGACGGAAACAGGAAGCTTTTCTGAGAGTATGCAATTATGATTTGAAAAGGCTGTGTTATCTCAGGTATCTTGAGGATTTGGATGTTAAGATAGGAGGCTGAGATAATTTTGTCCCAAAGCCGTGTTGAATCCAATATTCCTCTTATCTGTCCTCTCATACCCCATACTCTTTTTTAAGAGTTTCGATCTCAGGAAGCAGGATATGATCCAATGACGTTCCTTTTGCCTCCCGGATCTTCATCACGTTAATAAGCTCCTCATACGCCCCACCTGCAAGACCGCTGGCAATGAGGGCGGCGCCCTGCGCAGCCATTTTAACGTTCCGGGCACCAAAGCCCTCAAGCCTTCTCACCCTCCAGGGTTCTAGATATCCTTTCAACTCATCAAAGAGACCTCTGACCCTTGACATCCTGCCTGAGACCAGGATCTCATCAGGTTTGACCGAAGCTGTAAGTGACAGGACATCCTTGACCGCGCCTTCAAGGTATGCATTCAATGCATCACTATGCTCCATCAAACCTTCGGGATTCGCACTGATAGTCGCCACCCCGCCCCTGAAGATAAGTTCCTTATCAAACCCGCCCAACAGATAAGCAAGCTCTGCGTCCATGCTGCCCATGGAAAGATACCCGATATTACCTGAACTTCCTCCTATCCCGTCCACGATCCTCCCGTCTTTAACCGCGATAGCAGCTGTGTATCCGAAACCCATCTCTAGCATTATGAACGATGTTTCATTGTAATTCTTATTTTCTCTCAATGCCTGGTCCCGCACTCCGAGCGCAGCACAGCACAGCTTGTCTGGCGTACCCATGTCTATCTTATTTATTTTACGGTGATGCGGTACAGTAGGAAGGTGTATGACGCCTGGAATGAAAACGACAGGAAGCCCCCTTTCTTTCATTCGCGTTATGGAGCGCCGCATGCCAAGAAAGCTTTTCTTATCTCCTTTTTTGATAAGCGACATCAGGAACAGCTCCCGTTCTTCAATATCAGATATCGCTGTCACAGGGATACCATAGCCAGAGGGACCAACAACAAGCTCTGCCCCTTTCTCTATTATCATGTCCGAGATCAGCTCAGGTTCTCTGAGGATATCCCCGGTCGATACTGACCTGTCAAGGATCACCCTGTCGTTATCCAGACCGCAAAAATCAAAACTTTTTGTCCCCGGGTCTATCCCGATTACTCTGACCATACCCCAAGGTAATCATACTCACTAATAATGTTTATGTTTTTATTATGTCTTTGCAGGCTTTCTTTCCATCACTTTTACCCATTTACCGGGTGTTACCTCAGCAAGAACCAGAGCGTCTGGCGGAAGCTCATCAAAACATACGGTTTGGTCACCTATCGGATGAATATCTCCTCCGCATACAGGACATTTTTCAGAATATGTCTTCCTTTTCTCCAAAAAAATAACCTCCGAACTAATGTAGTATTTCAATACGCATAAGCGTATTGGTTAGAAAAGAAGAACGTCCGGACCGGGATTTGAACCCGGGTCGGGGGCTCGACAGGCCCTCATGATAGGCCGCTACACTATCCGGACTTTAACGGGATTCGCCATAATGGTTTTGTTGCATTAAAGCCTTTTGTTGCGATCCGATTTTCTGACAGTCATGAGAAGTTCAAAAGTCATGGCTATATCAGGACATATAGTATGTGGCATACAACGATAATCTTATTAGGGATACATACCATCAATCAGCGTCTTAGGGCTCGTGGTCTAGTCGGCTATGACGTCGCTCTCACACAGCGGAGATCCTGAGTTCGAATCTCAGCGGGCCCATGAATTCACCCGTTCAAAAATAATCCTTGGATAGACTTATCTATCTGTAACATATCTTATTTAACAAATGGCGATAGAGATCGATTTAGTTTTCATATTAATAGGAAAGACAGTAATATATGGAGCTTCAGTTCTTCTGATCCTTGCAGTTCTGGGTTCTCTGCTAATTGCATATTCCTTCAAGACCGAGAGGTTCATCTTCCCCAATTTCATGTTATTTTCAATTACAGTCCTTGAAACTATCGTCAAGGCTCTTTTCCGTCTTGTCGGAGTGGATGACAACATCGTGGATGATGTGGGTATCGCTCTTAAGAACAAGATCTCTATAAGAAAATTCAGGGAAACGCCCATAAATAAGCGGTTGATCTTCCTGCCTCAATGCCTGAGAGCCGCTGACTGTCCGTCAAAACTGAGCCAGGAAGGAATGAAATGCATTGACTGTGGACACTGTGAGGTGGGGCATGCGGTAAAAAGCGCGGAAAGTATCGGGTATAAGGTATTCATCGTCCCGGGCTCAAGTTTTATTAAACGGCTTGTGAGAAAACATAAACCCAATGCAATACTTGGGGTGGGCTGCATTACCGAAATTAAAGCCGGGCTTGAGATGTGCGAGAAGTTAAACCTTTTTGGTGTGGGGCTCGTGCTGGATAGGGCGGGCTGTGTTTCAACTGTGCTTAACTGGGATAATTTCTATGAATTCATAGAGTATGATGATTAAAATCCGAACCCTTTATTAACTCGTATTCTTGTGATTAGCACATGAACCAGAAAGGGCTCTCAGAGAAAGACGTGCTGTCCATGCTGGATGCAGCGAGGTCAAAAGATACATCTTACGAGAAAGTGCTGAGCGCCATGTGTACAAGGCCACACCCCGTTGCGGTAAAAGCCCACATGCAATTCATCGAATCAAATCTCGGGGACTTCGGGCTTTTTCAAGGGACAAAAGAACTTGAAGAAAAGGTGATAATGAGTATGGGGGACTTGCTGGGCGACCCTGGCGCCTGCGGCTATATAACCACCGGAGGAACGGAATCCAACATCCAGGCGCTAAGGGCAGCCCGGAATCTTTCGGGGAAAAAGCATCCCAACGTAGTAGTTCCTTCATCAGCCCATTTCTCATTCGATAAGATAGCAGACCTGCTCGGGATAGAGATACGAAAGGCAGAGCTGGACAACGTTTTAAGGGTTGATATCGGTTCTGTGGAAGGTCTTATCGATGATAACACGATAGCGCTTGTCGGGATGGCGGGCTCAACCGAGTTCGGGCAGATAGACCCCATAGATAAGCTTGCGAAGCTGGCTTTATCGCATGACCTTTTCCTGCACGTGGACGCAGCGTTCGGAGGATTCGTGATACCTTTCCTCGATAAAAAATACGATTTTGATTTTTCTCTAAAGGGCGTGACCTCGATAACCGCTGACCCGCACAAGATGGGTTTATCCACTATCCCCGCAGGAGGACTGCTCTTCAGGGACGGGTCCTGCCTCAGTCGTCTTGAGGTGGACACACCTTACCTGAGCATCAGGAAACAGCACTCTTTGACGGGTACTCGAAGCGGCGCCGCAGTCGCTTCCACATATGCTGTGATGATGCACCTGGGAAAAGAGGGATACAGGAAGATAGTTGATGGTTGCATGAAAATGACCGGCAGGCTGGTGGATGAGGCGCGGGAGCTGGGAGTTGAGCCTGTTATAAATCCTGTTATGAACATTATTGCGCTTGACGTACCTGCTCTGAACGAAGTCAGGAAACGACTTAGGGCAAGGGACTGGTTCACCTCCATCACCCGAGAGCCGCGCGCCATGAGGCTTGTGATAATGCCGCATCTTAATGATGAGGCGCTCACACTGTTCATTTCAGACCTTAGAGAATGCCTCAGGGATTGAGTTCAGATTTGACAGAATCGATTATCACGACCTCTGAGGGCAGGTCATAGATCTCCCTGCCAACTAGCGCATCGAGGAAATTGATATCGTGCATGCTCAGGTTAAAAGCCATGTCGTAAACTCGAGCCTTGCACCTAAATAATTTTTTTAAATAGTTCCATTTTTGACCCACACATCGACCGACACATATTTATACGGTAAGTAACATACCGTATAATCATGTTTCTGACATCAATATTGAAAAGGATCAACGGTGACGAAGAAGGCGTAATTATAGCTTTCAGAAATAAGCCAAAAACAGAATCAAAAGATATGAAACGGTTCTGCAATCGTTTATACGGTTACAAAGATCATTCCCAGAAAGGAAAATATGTCTATGAAAGAAAAGGGCTATTGGATGAAATACCCAACATTCTAATAAACCCAATAAGAAGCATAATAATCGTCAAGAAAAAAGATGCCGAAAAGATACTTGCATTTTTAAAAGAATTTGATGCTGAAGTATTCTTCAAAGAAATCAAACTACAAAAAGAAGATCTGGAAAAACTTGAAAACCACCGCCAACACGTGATATAATAATATGTCTAATTTTAAAAATATATTATAAAATAAGCTATAGAGACTTAATTGGAGAATTACGAAAATACAAAAATGAACTGGGATTGGAAAAAATTCCCCATTTTAACACTCTGCGAAGGTATATGGTGGATCCAAGAATAGCAGTGCTCTTAGGGATACTTCTTGTTTTTCTGCTCCAACCAATAGCTGCATTGGAGTCAATTTTTGCCTCAGATGCTACTGGTTTTGGCACTGACCGCAAAAGTGAATATTTCAGAGTAGTATTGAAATCACAAGCTAAGAAAAAGGATACGAAAAAGAAGAAACTGCGGCAGAAGACGAAAAAGAAGGATTTTGTAAAACTACATATTACAATCGGAACGATTTCTCAAATGGTTGTTTGTGCTGTTTCAACAATTGGTAAAAAGAGAGAACCGACGCAATTCAAGACAATGGTAGAAATGGTATCGTCAATCTTCAAAATCAAAGAATGGTTAGACGATGCGGGTTATCTTTCCAGGGAAGCATGTAACCTCGTGTCTAAACAACACGGTATTCCGTTCTTCTGGCCAAAATCCAATAGTACTGCCAGGAGCAAAGGAAGTTATGCATGGGCCGATATGATAACCATGTTCAAAAAAAATCTCGAATATTTTAAGAAGCATTACCATCAACGATCAAAAGTGGAAAGCGTTTTCTTTGTTATCAAGAATTATTTCGGCAGTACAGTTTTTTCAAGAAGGATTGAGGGGCAATTGAATGAAATGCTGTTTAAAGTTCTGGCTTATAACCTATGCAGATTGGGCGAAGTTGCATATTATATGAAAATCGATATCTATAGCTCTTTTTTGTATCATAAAAACGATGATTTTACGCCTGTAGCAACATGCGTTTTACCTCAGAAATCAGGTGGATAAACTTTTTTTGAGAACTTAATCGATATATTTAATAAGTAATTTTGTCGAAATTATTTTAAAAAGTGCAAGGCTCAATATCATTCCTTTCCATTAGTGCGATATTTGTGCAATCTGTGAAACTGAAATTCTTGTTTTTATATTTCATATAAAGCTCCCACGCTCTCTCAAAGTCGATTTGCTCAAGGAACCGAAATATGATTGGCTTTGTTCGCACAAATCTGCCCAGATCTTCTGCAAAATTCTTATTACCTGTTCTGATAAAGGCAATAGTTACTGCTTCATCGAAAATATAATCGCTAATATATAATTTACCAAATTCGCCTTTTAATGCCATGGTCATGATATTAATCGCTTTATCATGGTTTTTATCATCAGCATTTCTGGCGGCGACAAGCGCGGAAGTGTCGATAAGCAGACTCATGGATTCCCGTAAAGATATCGGTCTATATCTTCTGACGAATCTGCAATTCCCCAATGTACTGGTTTTTTCAACATCTGGAGGGCGGTATTATCTTCTTTTTTCAAGTATTTTTTTATAGTTGTCACATCTGTATTGGTGATGAGAATGTCAATGATCTTTTTTTCTGTAATTTTAATCCCGCTGCTGCGTAATTGTTGATACATTGTATCAAGAATGATTTTCGTATCTGAACTTATTTTAACCCTATGTTCTCAGTCATATTTATCTACTTTCTACTTTCTACTAAATAAAAGCTATGTTTCGTGATGTCGGTCTGCGCCGCATTTTTATGATAACTTTATTTCACATATGCTTAAATCACATAGAAAAAATAAGGAGTCATTATGAAAAGGAAATTCACCCAGATATATCAATTCAAGATCACCCTGGAAGGCATCAGACCGCCCATCTGGCGGCGAATACAGGTTCCGGAAACATACACTTTTTGGGAACTGCATGTAGCCATTCAGGACGTAATGGGCTGGCTGGATTATCATCTTCACGAGTTTGAAATACTTAATCCCAACAATGGTTTAAAAGTGAAAATAGGATTACCGGATGACGAATTTCCCAAAAGGAACCTCCTGGATTGGGCACAAAAGATCGCCTATTATTTTTCCCTGGAAAATCCATCTGCTGATTACATATACGATTTCGGCGATTACTGGGTGCACCGTCTCAAGCTGGAAAAGATACTCCCAAGAGAGAAAAATGTTGATTATCCGATATGCGTTAAGGGAAAGAGAGCAGCTCCGCCTGAGGACTGCGGGGGAGTGAACGGATATGAAAATATTCTGGAAATCATAAAAAATCCCGGTCATGTTGAATATGAAGAAACAATTGAGTGGCTCGGTGAAGAATTTGACTCCGAGCATTTTGACCCAAAAGAGGTTAATTTTGATGACCCTGCGGCGCGCCTGAAAATGGCTTTGGAACCGGGCTGATATATAAGGAAATGATGAAATACTGATCACGAACGGCTCGCAGCAGTGCCTCGACCTGATCGGCAAAACCTTCCTGAACACAGGGGATCATGTCGCCATTGAGCGCCCCGGCTATCTGGGAACCATCCAGGCTTTTTCCATGTTTGAACCTGAATTCCATTCCGTGCCCCTGCTCGACGACGGAATAGATACTGCTTCCCTTGAGAGAACATTCGAAGAGCACAGGATAAAGATGTTCTCTGCCGTGATCAATTTTCAGAATCCGTCCGGGATAACATATTCAAAACAGAAAAGAATAGAGCTTGCAGGTATCCTCAGGGATCATAACTCCATCTTTATTGAGGACGACCCGTATGGCGAATTGCGATTCATGGGAGTAGATTTGCCTTCTGTCAGGAAATACCTTGAAGAGAACACCATTCTACTGGGCTCATTCTCGAAGACAGTCTCGCCAGGTCTCAGGCTGGGCTGGATATGCGCCCGGAAGGAGATACTTGAGAAGACGGTCGTGGCAAAACAGGCGGCAGACCTGCATTCGAATTACCTTTCGCAGAGGATCCTTTACAGATATCTTATTGACAACAACCTGGATGAACATATCCTGAAGATAAGAAAAGCCTATAAAGAACAGAGGGATCTGATGGTATCGTTGATAGAAGAACAATTCCCTCAGGAAATAAAATGTACAAAACCCGAGGGAGGGATGTTCCTGTGGATAACGCTTCCTGAAAAACTTGTCTCAATGGAACTCTTTAACCGTGCAATAAAAGAGAACGTAGCATTCGTGCCCGGAAGCCCGTTCTACGTAGGCGGGGGCGGGGAAAACACGCTGAGATTGAATTTTTCAAATTCAGACGAGGTAAAGATAGAGGAAGGAATAAAAAGGCTGGCAGGGATTATTAAGAAGGTCATTTAGGAAAAGCACGGTGGTTGAGAATGAATCAACGATGGCATTACAATGAAATGAAGCAGGTCGGTACGGACTTTGCAGACGCAAAGGAAGTAGAAGCATACGATATGCGCATGCAGAAGCTTCGGATATAAGGTCAGAAACTGAAAAAATTCTCGCGTCTTTACATATTACGCAAGACCAGACTCTCCTTGAGATCGGATGCGGGACAGGAGAGTTCGCGATAGCGGCAGCAGGGCGATGCAGCAAGGTCATAGCGGCAGACGTTTCCTTGCCTATGCTGGAGTTTGCACGGAAAAAAGCGAAAAAGCGGGATGTAAAGAACATCGAGTTCCATAACGCCAGTTTCCTGACCTATGAACATTCGGGGGAACCCGTTGATGCTGTAGTGTCGCAAATCGCACTGCACCACCTTCCTGATTTCTGGAAGATGATAGCGCTTCGGCGCGTATATTCATTGCTAAAAGATGGAGGGAGGTTTTATCTGAGGGACACCGTTTATTCCTTCGAGGTTGATGGTTATAAGGATTTTTTTGATAATTTTGTCGAAGGTTTCAGGAATGCCGTGGGTGATGAGATGGCAGTTGATGTCGAAACCGCGGTCAGGGAGGAATATTCTACACTGGGATGGATAATGGAAGGATTGATTGAAAGAGCGGGATTCCATATCGATAAAAAAGAATACTTTGAAGGCTTCATGGCGGTATATGAATGCACAAAGTGTTGATCGGAATCACCCAAAACATATCTTCCTGTATCCGCACCCACCACAAAACTGAGCCTTCCACACCTCGATAATCCCTGGAAGTTTATCGGCTATCATCTTCCAATCGACGCTCATTCCAGGATTGAATTCAAGCAGCCTAAGGGCTTCCCTGTCCTGATGCTGTATCATTTCATCGGTGAATTCCGCACTTTTACAAATGTCTTCCTTCAAATACGGACACCTGGAACAGACATCATCTGGTCCTTTGACTATTTCTATGCTCTCCTTTCCGATAACAGAATAAATATTCCTGATAAATTCCTCTGAATAGCCCTCGCCCCTGAAAAAATTAAGGCAGATGAGATGATGTCCCCTTAGTTTTGCTTTCATGAACCCCTGATAAAGGATTTCAGATACTTTTAATTATCTATCCCCCATAATTAATTATATGAGTGAGGCGCTCAGAACCGACCTTTACCAACTTACCATGATGCAGGCATACTGGAAGTCGGGGCACGATCCTGAAGCCACCTTCGATTATTTTGTCAGGAAAATCCCTTCTGGCTCGTACCTTGTAACAGCAGGATTGAGCTATGTCCTTGATTACATCGAAAACCTGCGTTTTGAGGATGACGATATCGAGTACCTGAAAACCCAGGGTTTCAATGAGGAGTTCCTCGATAACCTGAGGAGTTTCAGGTTCACCGGCGACATATTCGCAATGCCAGAGGGCAGTATCGCGTTCCCGCTTGAGCCAATAATCAGGGTAACTGCACCAATAATGGAAGCGCAGCTCATTGAGACATTTCTCCTCAACAAAATGAACTTCTCCACCCTTATCGCCACGAAAGCATCACGGGTAGTATATGCAGCGCGAGGCAGGGCGATAGCTGAATTCGGTCTGCGGCGGGCGCAGGGTGATGGGCATCTTGAAGCCACGCGCGCGACGTATATAGGCGGGTGCGCCTCCACGTCAAATGTGCTTGCCGGGAAAAAACTGGGTATCCCAATTTCAGGCACCATGGCACATTCATTCGTCACAAGCTTCGATCATGAGATCGACTCTTACCGCGCCTATGCAGAAGCATTCCCCAAAAGGTGTTTCCTTCTTATTGACACATACAAGAGCATTGAAGGCGCTAAAAAAGCTGTTATCGTGGGGAAAGAACTTGAAAAACGGGGAGAGAAGCTCATGGGCGTCAGGCTTGACAGCGGCGATCTGGCAGAACTCTCCAAACATGTTCGCAGGATACTTGATGATTCAGGTCTTGGATATGTGAAAATAGTGGCAAGCGGCGACCTTAATGAATGGAAAATCGATGAACTGATGAACAAAGGAGCCAGAATTGACCTTTTTGGCGTGGGTACTGAACTTGTAACAGGACGACCCACACCCGCGCTTGATGGTATCTATAAGCTTTCTGATGTGGTGCAGCATAACAGGCATGTGCCAAAGATGAAGCTCTCAGATGACACAATAAAAGCCACATTACCTGGAAAAAAACGCGTGTGGCGAATCATTGAAAAAGGAAAGTTCGTAAGGGATGTTATTTCTCTGGACGACGAGTCTATAGATAATGCATTACCTTTACTGGAAAAAGTCGTTGAGAAAGGAAAGATCATATGCAATAGACCATCACTTGAAGAAATAAGAAATAATGCCCGGGAAAATCTTTCGAATTTGCCAGACATATATAAGAAACTTGACCGCGCACCAATATATCCAGTTGAGTTCAGCAGGGATCTTGTTGAGCTAAGGGAGCACATAATTGAAAAAATACGAATGGAAGAATTGAGTTAAAATGGAAATCATATCAATCATTCTCGTCGTTGTCGGTCTTATCCTGTTTGAGACCATAAGCAGCATCGATAACGCTGTCATCAATGCAGAAGTGCTCTCAACTATGTCGAAGAGAGCAAGGCGGTGGTTCCTGATATATGGTTTGTTTTTTGCGGTCTTTGTGGTGAGGGGGATGCTGCCCTGGATGATCGTATGGGCGAACACCCCGGATATCGGACCAGTACAGGCTCTTATCGCAACTCTTGGTGAGAATGAGGAAATAAAGAATAAAATAGAAGAAGCTTCGCCTTTCCTGCTTGTTGGCGGCGGAGTTTTCCTTATATTCCTGTTTTTCCACTGGCTGTTCATTGAAGCGAAGAATTACGGTCTTCGCGGAGAGAGATTTTTCCATAAGCACGGAGTATGGTTCTATGCGATAGTATCCATTCTTCTTACAGTGATCGTCTGGTTATCTTTACAGCGGCATCCATCAATGGCTCTTGGAGCGGTCATCGGATCTACAGCTTTCTTTATTACACATGGTTTCAAACAGAATGCAGAGGTGCATGAAAAACAGCTCATGGGGGGATCGAGCATGAGCGACTGGAGCAAGATACTTTATCTTGAGGTGATCGACGCCACCTTCTCCATAGATGGGGTCGTGGGAGCGTTCGCATTCACGCTTTCTGTTCCGCTGATACTGATCGGAAACGGCATAGGGGCTTTTGTGGTGAGAGAATTGACGGTAAGCAACATTGACAGGGTAAAGAGGTATATTTACTTGAAGAATGGGGCGATGTACTCAATATTCTTCCTCGGGGTCATAATGGTGCTTAACAGCTTCGGGGTTGATATCCCTGAATTTATTTCCCCGATAATTACGATCGGAATTATTGGTTATTTCTTCTACAGATCAAGACAGTGTTTATAAATCCAAATAATACATAAGATTAGCAAGATGAAAGCGATACTTTTTGATCCCTTTTCCGGCGCTTCAGGCGACATGATGATAGCATGTCTTATCGACCTTGGAGCTGATGCAGATAAGGTCAGGGAGGCTATGGAAAGCGCTGCAGACGTGGAAGTAGAGGTTACAAGAACAACCAAAAAAGGCATCGCTGCAACCGCTGTCAATGTATCGACAAAAAAAGATGGAAACCTGAAACTTTCGGAAATAATCAGGCGCATCAATGAACTATCACTTCCTGATGATATAATTTCGGATGCAGTCTCGGTCTTTAACATCCTTGGCAAAGCCGAGTCCAAAATCCACGGCGTCCCTCTAGAAAAACTCCACTTCCATGAACTTGGGCAGGAGGATGCGATCGCTGACATCATAGGAGCATGTACTGCATTTCATGACCTCGATCTCAAGGATCACCGGATCTATTGCACCCCAATATCTGTGGGTGAAGGATTCATTGAGTTCTCACATGGGAAATTTCCTGTGCCTGCGCCTGCCGCGCTTGAGATATTAAAGGAATATTCTTTGCCCTGGCGGACTGGTCCTGTTGAAGGTGAACTGCTTACGCCCACTGGCGCGGCGCTGCTTGCTCATTTCGTGAACGAGAAAAGCGCATTTCCAGGTATCATAGTAAAACGGACAGGATATGGAGCCGGAAGCATGGACAGCGCGGTTCCCAATGTCCTGCGCGTGATCGCTGGAGAGATAGACGAAGCTCTCATATCAGAAAGCATAGAGGTGCTTGAGACGAACGTGGACGATGTCACAGGTCAGGTTTTAGGGAACCTGATAGATGAGCTTCTCGCAGCAGGTGCAAGGGACGTATCAATTATACCTGCCACCATGAAAAAAGGGCGAAGCGGTCATATAATCCAGGTGATAGCAAAGCCTGAAGATTCAGGGGCTCTTGCAAGGAAAATGATAGAGGAGACAGGTTCGCTCGGGATAAGAATAATACCTGTGAAGCACAGGCTGATAGCACAGAGGGAGATGGATAAGGTAGAAATAACGATAAATGGCAGAGTTTTCACGATTGCGGTAAAGATCGCAAGGGATTTGCGTGGTGTTCTTTTGAATATATCGGCTGAATTCGAGGACTGCAAAAAGGCTGCCAGTTTGTCAGGTGTTCCGGTAAAAGACGTTATCCGGCACGCAGAGGAAGAGGCGAGAAAGAGATTTTCCTGAATAAGGAGACGGTTTCAATTTCGGGTTGGACAATTGAAACAATCCTAAAAATGAATATTACAAAATTATACGCAATTTTCATAAAAATGTATATTCCTCACGAGCCTGCCGAATTGGAGATCTGGAACCTCGGAGGATGGTCATGTTTTTCATTTCGGTCAATTTGCACCTTTTTGTTTTTTTTTCAGGCGTAGAGCCTTATTAAGAAGACACTCTTCAAGAGTTAAGATTCGTCATATTCGCTGATATCGCCCATATACTTCTCGTGCATATAGTTATCAAAATCGGTACCGAATTCAGATCGAAGTGCTTCACGCACCAAACCCATATGATTAAAATATACACCTTTTATCTGTCGCTCAGTTTCTACTATATCCAAATTTAAAGAACATTGTTTTTCTTCTTCCTTAATCATACTATCCCAATTTCGTGTTATGATATCCTTAAGGCCTCTCACAGTAGTAACTTTAAATAGCCTTAAATCTTTTAATAGTTCTGCATAATCTTCGTTTCCTAACTTATTTTTTTCGGGTAGAACTTTATCAAGTAGGTGGCGCAATGTATCCGTATTCAAAGTCTCATTTTCATCAATACTTTCTATTTGACTTAGGTAGTTCTCCCTTTCATTTAGTAAACGTTCGAACTCAAGATCAACTATCTCTAAAATAGCCGCCGCCCGATTAATAGACCTGCGAATGGGAACGGGTACATCACTTTCTTGCTTATATTGTAATAAGTGTGAAACAGTTGCCCAGATATGTTGAGATGCTGTACGGACTTGGACTTCAGCTTGCAGCCCTCGCAGGCGCCGGAGTGAAGGTACACTCAACCATTTTTCATCTAGTAAGAGTTCGTAGTGAATTGATCCATATCCGAATTTATCGGGGCCAAGACGTTGAAGTGCATCCTCCTTTTGAAGAATTTCAAAATTTCGCTCAATTATTTCACAAGCTTTATCAAGATCATGTTTGAAGAGGAGAATGATCCGAATACCTGCAATGTCAGGAATCTCTCTTATTTCCTTAGGATTCAGAATCTTCCGTAGGCACTTTTCGTAAATAGACTTCCAAGTCTTCACTCTATACTCAATCGGGAATGCTAAAGATACTCCTGCTTCGGACATAAGTTCATTTAGTTGGGTGACAAGCTCAGAACATAGTTTCGTATAAAGTGGCTGCTTCTCTTGATATTCAGCTTCTAACTGAATTATTGGCAATTCAATAAATTCCATACGTTACACTCTTTCAGTACTTAAAAAGATAAGAAGATTTGCGTCTATTTTAAAATTATAGTATTTTTTTTGCGCCTAAGTTTCATCTTTGCATGAAGTTTTTAAAATATCCCATTCCTTACATGAGCATGAGAACGAGCGCATGAGAGCAGTCACTATACCCCGTATTAAGTTAATGTATTTCACATTCGGATAACTACCAACACGAATTGAAAACGGCCTCTGAATAACTAATATTCAGTTACTGAATACAATTATTCAAACGTCCCAGGAATCTTCCCCAAAGCTTCTTCGATCTCCCCGGCGATCTCAAAAGGTATCCCCACAACGACTTCCTCATCCGCATACCTGCTGTGCTTTCGCGACCCCTTGCAGCCTAAAGATATCCCCGGCTTCCCCTGCATGGGATATGCTGTGCAGTCGCTGCATACCGAAGCGATTCCTCCTGTCCTCATTTCAACAGGGTCACCGCGCGCATAGGTAAATGCCTGGATGAGCCTCATGGCGCGCTCGGGTTTCAGGAAAAGGATGAGGATGTTGAAATCCCCACCCGTGTATGGGGTCATTTTCATTGAACCTGCCCTTTTTTCAACTCGGTGAAGGGAGGAAACGGCGCGCTTTGCCGCCTGTCTATTCTTATACCGCCCGGAGTCGAAATAGTAATCCTCAGGACTTGTTCCATTTTCTCCAAGCACGTATGCACCCACTTTACAGCCCTGAACTCTAACCTGAAATGACTCTCCGTATCGAGCTTTCTGTATCATCTCACAATATAATAGAGGAGAATCTGAGCCAATTTCTCTGGTAAAAAGCACACTTACAGGACTGCCTTTATCCATCAATCCAGGGATATATCGTAACATATGAGTTAATTGTAATACGGATAAAAAGGTTTTTTGCCTTTTTCATCCGCACTATTTTTTCCAGAAGGATGGAACGAACAACACGAGCACGGTCATAACTTCAAGTCTTCCGATCCACATATTTAGTATCAGGACGAGCTTTCCGATAACCGGCAGCGACCCGAAATTAGCCATTGGACCAACCAGCGTGCTAAGCCCAGGACCCACGTTGCCCAGAGTCGTGGCAGAAGCGCTTATGCTTGTCATAAAATCAAGTCCGAGCATGCTCAGGAATAGTGAACTTCCCACAAATACCAGCAGATAAAGGATAAAGAATGCAAAGACAGCTTGCATTATATCTTCAGGGATTACAGTATCCCCCAGCCTTATAGGTCTTACCATCTTGGGATGGATGGATTTGTATATCTCCCTTGCACCGTACTTCATGAGAAGGACGACACGCACAACTTTGAGCGCGCCGCCTGTAGAACCGGCAGAGCCTCCCACGAACATGAGCAGCAGCAGGATAAGCTTCGTAGATTCAGGCCACAGGCTGAAATCCGTGGAGGCAAACCCTGTCGTGGTAATTATGGAAACGACCTGGAATGATGCGAACCTGAGGGAACGAGTCAATGTTTCACCCCAGTTCCATAGTTCAAGCGTAATAGCAAGCATGGAGAAAAGAATAATAAATGTATATATCTGGAATTCTCTGTCTTTTATTAGAGCTTTCCAGTCAACTCTTATTGTCCTGTAAAACAGGTTGAAGTTAGCACCGCCTATGAACATGAAGATCAGGATTATCATTTCTACTCTGACGTTATCATATTCAGCGATCGAGAGGTTCTTTGAAGAGAAACCGCCCGTAGAAAGAGTGGGGAAGGTATGCACTGTTGCGTCGTATAAAGTCATCCCTGCAAAATAGAGAAGCCCTATCTCAATGACTGTGAAGATGATGTAAACCCACCACAGGATCTGCGCGGTATCCTTCAGTCTCGGTTTCAGTTTATCCTTAATGGGACCTGGAGCCTCTGACTGGAACATCTGCCTTCCCGCCACCGCGATCCTTGGAAGTATAGCCATAACAAGGACTATGATACCCATGCCGCCCAGCCACTGGGTCATGCTTCTCCAGAAAAGGATGCTGTTCGAATATATCTCTATATCGGGAAGAATGCTTGAACCGGTAGTAGTGAAGCCGGACATGGATTCAAAAAGTGCGTCAACCGGAGAGATACCTGCCATCACGAATGGAATGCCGCCAAATACTGCGGCCAGCATCCAGCCTGCCGCCACGATCAAAATACTCTCCCTGTTAGAAAGCTCCTCGAATTCTGATCTGAATATTTTCTCCAGCAGTAAACCAGTTAAAAACGTCAGGATATATGATAACGCAAAAATCCGAATGGATTCGGGCTCATGATAATACAGAGCTACTAGAAGAGGCGCTAACAGGGAAATGCCGAGGAACTTTATCACGGTTCCAAGAACATTCAAAACAACCCTGTAATTCATGTACGTTCAGATTCGGGTGTGATTTATTAAAGCTTCCGGGAGCACGGGAAAAATATATAACGAATCGCAGAAAAGAAGTTAGATGAGTAGAAGTAAAACAAGGTGAATATATGACAACTCAGGACAACTTGAAAGAGGCTTTTGCCGGAGAATCACAGGCGAACAGGAAATATCTTGCATTTGCTGATAAGGCAGATCAGGAGGGTTACAAACAGGTAGCGAGGCTTTTTCGCGCAGCAGCGGATGCAGAGACCGTACATGCTAAGAATCACCTGAGGGTGATGGGGGGCGTGGGAAAAACAACGGATAATCTCAAAAGCGCTATCTCAGGAGAAACTGCTGAATTCAAGGACATGTACCCCAAATTCATCAAACAGGCAAAAAAGGAAAAGGTATCGGACGCGATAATACTCAGCTTTGATGTTGCGAACCAGGTAGAGAAGATCCACGCTGGTCTTTACCAGAAGGCTCTTGACAGTCTTGGCAAGAACAAGGAGACAGATTATTATGTATGCCAGATATGCGGTAACACAGTGGAAAATGGCGCGCCTGACAGGTGTCCTATCTGCAACGCACCGAAAGAGATGTTCAAAAAGGTAGATTGAGGTGAGAATATGGCAAAACTTGTGATAATATACGGCACAGGGTTCGGCAACACGGGCATCATGGCAAAAGCAATAGAAGAAGGGGCAAAGAGCGCCGGACTTGAGGTCATGATAAAGAAAGTGGCGGAAGCTACACCGGCAGATGTGGAAAAGGTGGATGCGATAGCAATAGGTCTGGCTACTTACAAGGGTGCTGGAATGCCATCAGTTTTCAAGTACGTTGAAAGCCTTAAAAGTGTTCCCCTGAAGAACAAGGTTGGAACAGCTTTCGGATCATACGGGTGGAGCGGAGAGGGGCCGATAGTAATAACACATATGCTCAAAGACTATGGGATGAACGTGATAGAGCCTTCATTAAGGATAAAACGCACTCCTGAAGCTGATGGTATAGAGGAGTGCAGGAAGCTGGGAAAGAAGATAGCTGAGATGGTCAGGGGATGAGACCGGATAGCAAAACATTCAATAGTATAAAACAATACTGTATATGTAATGACCGCAGATGTTACCTTTTTAATTTATGCCTTCACGTCCATCTTTGCTATCGTGAATCCGGTAAGCGGTGTAATGGCTTTTATCTCAATGACCTCAAGCATGAGCAAGGAGGACAAGATATACATAGCCAGGCGTTCAGTGGTCATAGCAGGGATTATGGCGATAATGTTTTCGATATTAGGGGAGCTTATCCTTAAGATATTTAATGTCACGGCGGATTCGCTCAGGGTGGCAGGGGGCGTGCTGTTGTTCCTTGTAGCAATAGATATGCTTTTCGCAAGGACCTCACGGGAGAGCATAACAAATGAAGAGTTAAAAGATGCCAAGCTCAGGGAGAACATATCTGTTTTCCCGATAGCCATGCCACTGCTGACAGGACCCGGGGCTATTACCACGATAATAGTCCTTATCAGGACAGCGCAGGAGATCGATTCGAAAATGTTGGTGATCGCTGCCATCATATTCACCTTCGTCATCACTTACTTCATCTTCAGGTACGCCGATTCTTTTAATAAGGTCGTTGGAATGACAGGGATGCTTGTGATGACAAGAATCATGGGGCTTTTCCTGGGTGCAATAGCTGTGGATTTTATTTCTACCGGGATAAAGGGGATATTTAATCTGGGGTAATAATGAAAATCCTCGTGGTAACCGGGAGGCTTGCAGAGAGTGCAGTAAGAAAATCGGCCAACGATGGCGCAGACATACTTATTCTTGGTGTTGAGGTTGCAGCTTTCACCACACCTGGCATCCTGCGGCGCTCACTTTTCCAAAAAAAGTATGACCTCATACTTGTCCCCGGTCTTGCCTCAGGCGATTTTTCAGGACTTGAGAAGGAAATAAACACTCCTGTAAGGCTTGGTCCGAAACACGCGGTTGACCTTGGTTTTGTGCTGTCATATGCCGATGATGTGGTATTTTCCGCAAAAATTCCAGCGTGTGAACTCCTGAAGGAAAAAAGAAAGGATACTGCGCTTGAAAAAATAGCAGAGCTTGAAGAAAGATCCAATGCGCATGTATCTATTCGGGGCATGAAGCTTGGAGGGAATTCCAGGATGAAGGTCATGGCTGAAGTGGTTGATGCGGGTCATTTATCAAAGAATGAACTCACGAACAGGATACTGTATTTCGTAGAGCAGGGCGCTGATATCATCGACCTGGGGTTCTCGCTTGACACCACTGAGAAAGAGACAAGGAGAGCTGTGAATGCTGCAAGATCAGCCACAGGCGTTCCTCTGAGCGTGGATACGCTCGACCCCTGCCTGCTAAATACAGCCCTTGATTCAGGCATAGATATGGTGCTGAGCTTAAACTCCCATAATATGAATGAAGTGAAAGAAAAAATAATAAGGAATTCCACGACTGCTGTCATAATCCCTGATCGTTCTAATGATATTGAAAGCCTGTTCCACAACATCGATCATGCAAGAAATATTGGCATTACAAATATCCTTGCAGACCCGGTGCTTGAACCTCCGGGTCATGGACTTGAAGGATCGCTTAACAGGTATTACGAGTTCCGAAGACGCGACGGGACGACGCCGTTATTTTTTGGCATCGGGAACGTAACCGAACTTCTGGATGCGGATTCCCAGGGTGTCAATGCCATGCTTTCAGCCATCGCCATGGAGATTTCCGCCAGCGTCTTATTCACACCCGAATATAGCCATAAGGCAGTAGGTAGCGTATCAGAGTTAAAGACAGCATCTATCATGATGATGCTTGCAGGAGACCGCGGAAGCGCTCCCAAGGACCTGGGAATTGACCTGCTTGTTCTGAAAGAGAAAAGAGGGCGCGAATTCGGGAAGATGCCTGAAAATGCGATCGATGCACAGGGAAGCGAAAAATGGCATCTTGACCCTGCCGGGTGCTTTAAGATCGAGATCACAAACGGCGATATACAGAATGGGAAGTTCTGCCCTGGAAAGATCATTGCCCGGCATAATGAAAGATCGATCGCAGGAGCGACAGCAAAGGAAGTTCTCGACACCATAATCAGGCTTGGACTTGTCTCCCGCCATGACCATGCAGCTTATCTGGGAAGAGAACTTATGAAAGCCGAACTTGCCCTGAAATTCAGGAGGAGCTATTCCCAGGATGACGAATTTTGAGCTGAT
>JBGOYM010000009.1:0-19226 GCA_041479675.1 Candidatus Methanoperedens sp. | reverse complement strand
TGACCTATATCTATCTTGTTTATGCTTTTATTGCCAGCATTTCCTCTGTAATAGGGGGACTTCTGCCCATATACACGCGATTAAAGTATATCAGGACGAACTATCTTATCGGGTTCGCGGCTGGTGTTCTTATATCCACAGGTTTTTTCCCGGTGGAATATTTCGGACCCATTCTTGCCTTTACGGCGGGCACGTTCATTTATATAGGCGCGAGCGACCTTCTCCCCCAGGCTCATGAGAGGGTGGACTGGATTGTGGTAGTGAGCGTTATTTGCGGCGCTGCGATCGTCCCGCTGATGGAAAGAATTCTTGGAATTTAGGGGAAAAGTATAATATCTTGTATAATAAGGAGGAGTAACATTTATGCAGCTTGAAAAACTCAGACATGGCACAGAACTTATAAAACGCGGTTTCGCCAGTATGCAGAAAGGTGGGGTCATAATGGACGTAACCAACCCGAAAGAAGCGCTTATAGCTGAAAGAGCAGGCGCGGTGGCAGTAATGGTGCTACATCAGGTACCTGCGGATATCAGGAAAGCAGGCGGGGTTGCACGTATGGCTGACCCGGTTATTATCGAAGCGATAATGGATTCTGTCACAATACCGGTCATGGCTAAGGCCAGGATAGGTCATTTCGTGGAAGCCCAGATCATTGAAGCGTTAGGTGTTGACATGGTGGATGAGTCAGAAGTACTCACACCGGCTGACGAAATGTTCCATATAGACAAGACAAAATTTACCATCCCTTTCGTCTGTGGTGCACGAGACCGTGGTGAAGCGTTTCGCAGGATAAACGAAGGCGCTGCGATGATCAGGACAAAGGGAGAGGCAGGGACAGGTGACGTGAAGGAAGCCGTGAGGCACATGAGAGCAATTATCGGTGCGATACGGGAACTCAAGGGAAAAACTTCTGGTGAACTCTCCATTGAAGCGCGGAAAATTGAAGCGCCGGTGGAACTTGTAAAAGAAGTTGCTGAACTCCAGAGACTTCCTGTCGTGAATTTTGCCGCAGGTGGAATTGCTACACCGGCTGATGCGGCGCTCATGATGAAACTGGGTGCGGACGGCGTCTTTGTCGGTTCAGGGATATTCAAGGCAGAAAACCCTGAGAAAATGGCTTCTGCAATAGTTGAGGCTGTGAATAATTACGATAATCCTTCGATGCTTGCTGAGATCTCTAAAGGGCTTGGCGGGGCTATGAAAGGCATTGATATCAGGAGCCTGACAGAGAAGGAAGTGCTGGCTACGCGCGGATCGTAGTCAATTTGATATGGCGGGATATAAATAACTGAGAGCGACCAAATAAACTTATTACTCACTTATGCATAGTGGGGGGTTATGATCGTCTCCATGACACTTGAACTCAGGGATATCCCCGGGCAGCTTGTTTTAGCTCTTGCGCCGATATCAGAGCTCCACGGGAATATCATGAGCGTGATTCACCAGCATGAGGAGAAAACACCAAGAGGAACTATCCCTGTGCAGGTCACTTTCGAGATCGACCAGGGCGTTCTTGATGAACTCATCGAAAAGTTGGAAAAGAGCGGCGTCGGGGTGGCAAGAGTTGGCGAAGAGAGGCTGAGGTCCTCTATCTCTGTTGTGCTCATAGGTCATATCATCCATTCGGACATAGGGGATACTATAGACAGGATCGATTCAACTGGTTTTGCTGAAGTCGTTGACCTGTCGCTTTCGATGCCTGCGATAAAGAAGACCTCATCTGCATACCTTGTTATCAATGCTGAAGGTGAAAACGAATTAAAAAATGCACTTGAAATACTGCGGGAAGTAGCAATCAAAAAGGACCTTCTCATGATAGAACCCATAAGGCTTAACTCGGAGGCAGCATGAAGACCGTAAGATTGTCTTTAATAGGCTTTGGCGCCGTTGGGCAGGGAGTAGCGCAAGCCATTCTGCAAAAAAAAGAGATACTAAAAGGACAGGGGATCGACCTATGCGTTGTGGGCATATCGGATTCGAAAGGTAGTGAGATAAATGTCAAGGGGATCGACCTCAAGAGCGCTCTTGAACGAAAAAAACAAAAAGGCACTGTCGCAAAAGGCAATGATAGCGCATTTGAAATCATCCAAGATGTGGAACATGATATAGTCGTGGAAGCCACACCCACCAACATCAAGAACGGTGAGCCAGGTTTAAGTAATATGTCTGCTGCTTTTAATTCAGGAAGGCATGTTGTCACTTCAAATAAGGGTCCCCTGGCGCTGTGCTTCTCGCAGTTAAAAGAGGCTGCCGAGGATAATGGAGTTTTTTTCAGGTACGAAGCTACCGTTGGCGGCGCAGTCCCGATATTCAACCTTATCCATGAATCACTGGCAGGGAACCGTGTCATAGGAATAGAGGGCATACTTAACGGGACGACCAATTACATACTCACCAGGATGGCGCACGAGAGACTTCCATATGAGCTTGTTCTGAAAGAAGCGCAGGAACTGGGGATAGCCGAGACTGACCCTACATACGACGTGGAGGGAATTGATTCAGCATGCAAACTTGTAATACTTGCGAACTCGGTTTTCGGGGAGGCTGCCACCTATCGCGACGTTGAAGTTACGGGCATCACTAAGATTACACCAGAAGCTCTTGAACTTGCCAGCAAGAACAATTATGTAGTAAAGCTTATCTGCGAAGCAGGGAACGGAACACTGATTGTGGCGCCAAGACTTGTCCCGAAGAAGCATCCCCTTGCAGTGGGCGGTACACTGAACGTGGCTTCCATTCTGACCGATCTTGCAGGAAGGATCACTATCAGCGGAAAGGGCGCTGGTTCTATCGAGACCGCAAGTTCCATACTGAGCGATATATTATACATTGTCAGAAATTCATGAAGGCTGTCCGTGTCAAGGAAGAGGAAGCTGAAAACGTAAGGCAGAAACTGCTTTCAGATGGTATTCTTGATAAAACAAGAAAGCTTGTTAAGAGGAACGGTTTTATAGAGATCCCGGTTACTGATTCCAGGGGTGGGATCGGATTGGTCGAACAGGAAACACCTGAATTCTACATCCCGAAAAAAACACTTGGAAGTATCCTCGATATACCTCTGCATGAGAAAGAACTTCTGCCTTCTGGATGGCAGTTGCTCGGAGATGTTATTATCATAACGTTGCGTGAAAAACTGGAAACCCGAAAAAACGATATCGCAAAAGCCTTATTATCCATGTACCCTGGCTGCAGGACTGTGCTTCTCGGCAGAGGCATCAGTGGTCAGATGAGGCAGCCGATGCGTGAAATGATCGCAGGAGATAATACTGAGACCATTCACAGGGAGAACGGGTGTCTTTTCAAGCTCGATGCAATGCAGATAATGTACTCTCAGGGAAACCTTGCCGAGAGAAAACGTATGAGCAAACTCGGAAATGGCGAGATTGTGGTTGATATGTTCGCAGGTATCGGGTATTTTTCCATTCCCATGGCTGTGCATTCTAAGCCCTTGAAGATTATCTCAATCGAGATAAATCCTGTATCAGCCGGTTTTCTGAGGGAAAATATCAGGTTGAACCGGGTGGAAAAAATTATAGAACCAGTTGAGGGGGACTGCGCTCTTGTCACCCCACGCGGCATCGCAGACCGGGTCATTATGGGATACCTGGACGCACATCAGTATCTCGAGCACGGTATCCGCGCCCTTGTGCATGACGGGATCATTCATTATCATGAGGCTGTGCCAGAGGCTGTGGAGCAAAGACCTGTAAATAGGATCGTTGAAACTGCGGGAAAGCTGGGGCGGAAGGTGGAGATCATCGAGGCGCGCAGGATCAAGAAATACTCACCAGGGGTGTGGCATGTGGTGGTGGATGCGAAGATTTTTTGAATGTTTGTCAACTCAACATGACATTATTTTGATTCAAGCGCAGATTACAATTGTGCCGATGTTATTACCTTTATATTAGCTCCAAAAGTTGTTTTGTAGTGTATACTTTTACATGGTTTTGTTCTTGAAATCCTTTATCCTCGCTCCATATCCCATCAACTTTGGTTTTCATAGCAAGCGCCAGGAAAGGTGCATCATCGGGATCGATATATTTCATGATATCTTTAGCATGAACATAGCAATCGGAATATTCATCTTTTGGATGAATTGAGATTCGAGAGAATAGCATATCCATTACATATTGCAGATCCTCTTTGGTAAGTTTTGACTTCTTTTTGATAATATCAGCATGCTTCAAAATTTCAGTAAAAGTGTATTCCGGAGCTATGAATTCTATATTTGAATTCATCAGAATATAACGCCGTGTAGAATTGGATATGAGAGAGAATATTATAATATTGGTGTCTATCACCAGTCTCATTTTCCCATCTCACTCGATGTCGTGTTGTTCTCGTATGGACTTTTTTATAAGTTTCCCAACCTCTGCGGCATCCTTCTCCGTAAATTTACTTTTTTCCAGTATGCTATCAACTAACTGGATCTTTCTGGCATACTCCCACATAGCATTTCTTGCGATGACGCTCCATTTTATTTCATTATGATGTTTGATGACGTTGTAAAGATCATCTGGAACGGATAAAGTCATGGTTGGCATAATTTATTATATGTGCTTACACATATTTATGTATATCGATTCTCATATTCAGGTATTTGGCAACTGCTTTTGAATTCTTCGACGAAATAGGCAAGCTTGATATTTTTAACGCGCTTGATTTTCAGAATTTCAAAGGGAGTTTTGGCTATCTACCAACTTTTGGGAGCATGAGAATTCCTATATTCTTAAGTCACAACCCTAGACTTACGACCAAAAATGTCTTCAAGCAGTTGAAGAAGAATCCGAAGATAGAGGTGGTTTTCTTCGCCCCAGATGCAAATCAGATGGAATCAAGAATGATGAGAGTATCAGGCAAAGTGAAGTTAGGATTACCCCTTAATCCTCTTCAGCCTGAACGTATTCTCTCGCTCCATCTCCTCAAGCCGCAGCACGATAAAGTCCTTCGCATCAGAAAGCTCAGGAATCACCTTGAACTCAAGCGCGTTCACCCTGCGCTTTGTCTTCTCTATGTCCTCAAGCAGCCTTTTCATCGTAGTCTCGATCTCGGCTGCGAGGATTATCTTTTCTACAAGTATCTCATTGGCATCCACTGCTTCATCGATACGGGAGCTTGTCCCTATGATACCGTACCCGTGCTTGTCAAGCTTCTTATGGACGCTGGAAGCTTCGATCTTTGGCACCACGACACCCATTACGTTCTTGCTCACTAGCTCAAGTTTTGGAGTATCCTTAAGGGCAAAGGCTGTGGACTTTACCACAACAACGCCCTCAACAGACTTGGCAATAGCAAGTTTCTGCGATGCGATAGCGAACTGCTTCTCAACTTCAGCCCTTACGTCCTTTGCTTTATCCAGTATCGCAAAAAGCTCAAGGATGAGCCCGTCGCGCTTCATTTTGAGTAACTTGTGACCGCTCTGGCTAAGCTTTATCTTTTTCTTGAGATCTATAAGCTCTGAACGCGTGGGCTTGATATTGTCCTTTATTGCCATACTACTCTTTCTTTGCCTTATGGGCAGGATGGTATTTCTGGATATACTTGTTATCGATCCTTGTAAGCTGCGCCTCTGGCAGTGATGCGAGAAGTTCCCAGCCAAGGTCAAGCGTGGTTTCTATATCCCTGTTCTCATCCATGCCCTGCCGGACGAACCTGTCCTCGAACATGTCTGCGAACTCAAGGAATTTCTTATCTTTTTCAGATAAAGCGTCCTTACCTACGATCGCAACAAGTCCCCTCAGGTCTTTTCCTTCTGCATACGCTGCATACAACTGGTCTGAGACTGCCTTGTGATCTTCTCTTGTCCTTGTAGCTCCGATGCCTGAGTTCATAAGTCTTGAGAGTGATGGAAGCACATTGACTGGCGGATAAATGCCTTTCCTGTGCAATTCCCTTGAGATAACGATCTGACCTTCAGTGATATATCCTGACAGGTCAGGGATGGGATGCGTGATATCATCGCCAGGCATTGATAATATGGAGAACTGGGTCACAGAGCCCTTTCTTCCTTTAATGACACCGGCGCGCTCGTACAGCGAGGCAAGGTCAGTGTACATGTAGCCCGGATAGCCGCGCCTCCCTGGCACTTCTTCCCTTGCAGCGCCCATCTGACGCAGAGCTTCACAGTAGTTAGTGATATCTGTAAGAATTACAAGTACGTGCATATCGTGTTCATATGCAAGATATTCTGCTGCTGTGAGTGCAAGTCTTGGTGTGATAAGCCTCTCTACAGCCGGGTCATTTGCAAGATTGAGGAACACCACTGCCCGCTCAAGAGCGCCTGTGCGTTCAAAGTCGCGCATGAAATACTGGGCTTCCTCATTCGTGATACCCATAGCTGCGAACACCACTGCGAACTGCTCCTTTGAGCCTCGCACTTTAGCCTGCCTTGCTATCTGAAGCGCTATCTCGTTGTGTGGAAGACCTGAACCTGAGAAAATAGGAAGTTTCTGACCGCGCACCAGTGTGTTCATCCCATCTATTGTGGAAATGCCTGTCTGGATGAACTCCTTTGGCGGTAGGCGTGCGTACGGATTAATAGCTGCGCCTGTTATTTCAAGCCTGTCATCAGGAACTATACGGGGTCCGCCATCCAGGGGTTCGCCTGATCCCGAAAGTATCCTTCCGAGCAGGTTTATCGAGACCGGGAGTTTGATGGTCTCGCCTGTGAACATTACCCTTGAGTCTCTATTAAGTCCTCCTGCGCCTTCGAATACCTGCACCACGACTATGTCTTCTGAGGTATCAAGTACCTGTCCTCTCTTGGTCGAGCCGTCAGGGAGTGTGATATTGACAAGTTCGTTATATCCTACAGGTTCTGTCTTTTCAACAAAGATGAGCGGTCCTGCGATCTCTCTTATTGTCTTGTATTCCTTGGTCATATTACTTGCCCCCGATCTTCTTGAACTCTTCATCCATGCTCTTTAAAATAACGCCGAGTGCTGTGTCAAAGTCCTTCTCGAATTTGACCTTTGCAAGGTCGTCCTTGGATTTTGATATCATTATGTCTTCAATAGCAACGCCGCCTTCAAGCGCGGACTGCGCCTTGCTGCCCCATGTGGTGATGGCTTTGAGCAGCTTGTACTGCTTATCCATGGGACAGAAAGTGTCAACCTCATGATACGCATTCTGCTGCAGGAAATATTCCCTTATCATGCGTGCGATCTCCAGAGTGAGCTGCTGGTCTTCGGGGAGTGCATCTGAACCGACAAGTTGAACTATTTCCTGGAGTTCAGCCTCTTTCTGAAGCAGTTCCATTGCATCGTCCCTGAGTTTTTGCCATTCAGGGGAAACGTTCTCTTTATACCAGTCTCCAAGCGATTTTGTGTATAATGAATAGCTGTTGAGCCAGTTAATTGCAGGGAAATGCCTCCTCTGCGCCAGCTTTGCATCAAGCGCCCAGAATACCTTGACGATCCGCAGCGTGTTCTGGGTAACAGGTTCTGAGAAGTCGCCGCCTGGTGGTGAAACCGCGCCGATAACTGTAATCGAACCTTCTTTTCCACAAAGCCCCATCACTCTACCTGAACGCTCGTAAAACTCTGACAATCTTGCTGCAAGATAAGCCGGATATCCTTCCTCGCCTGGCATCTCTTCAAGCCTTGATGAGATCTCTCTCATTGCTTCTGCCCATCTTGAGGTTGAGTCTGCCATCAGGGATACATCGTATCCCATATCACGGTAATACTCGGCAATTGTGATCCCTGTGTAAACCGATGCTTCCCTTGCTGCAACTGGCATGTTGGAAGTATTTGCGATAAGAACAGTCCTTTCCATCAGTGGTCTTCCCGTCTTGGGATCTTCCAGTTCAGGGAATTCGTTAAGAACATCAGCCATTTCATTGCCGCGCTCGCCGCATCCTATGTAAACTACTATCTCTGTATCGCTCCACTTTGCAAGCTGCTGCTGCGTAACTGTCTTGCCGCTCCCGAATGGACCGGGGATAGCTGCAGTCCCGCCCTTTGCCACAGGGAAAAGACCATCAAGTATTCTCTGACCTGTGATGAGGGGTTTATTCGGCATGAGCTTCTTACCTACCGGTCTTGGTTTCCTGACAGGCCATTTCTGCATCATCGTGAGTTTCTTCCCGCCTGAAAGTATGCAAACGACCTCATCGACCTTGAATTTGCCTTTCTTTATTTCCTCGACCGTGCCTGAGACATCGGGAGGAACCATTATCCTGTGTTCAATGTTCTGGGTTTCCTGGACAGTTCCGATTATGTCGCCGCCTTTTAACTTATCCCCTTTCTTAGCCGTGGGGACGAAATCCCATTGCTTTTCGCGGGAAAGACCATATGCGAATACACCGCGTTTGATAAAGTCGCCCATTGTAGTTTTCAGCACCGGAAGGGGACGCTGGATGCCGTCATATATGCTCTCAAGCAGCCCGGGGCCAAGCTCGACCGACAGAGGCATACCTGTATTCTCCACTGGTTCGCCCGGTCTTATGCCCGAGGTCTCTTCATAGACCTGCACTGTGGATTTATCGCCTTCTATACCGATTACCTCACCCATCAATCGTTCATTTCCGACCTTGACCACATCGAACATACTGGTATTTAAACCGCTTATGATGACAACTGGTCCAGAAATTCTATAAATTTTACCGTTTGTTTTCATTTTACAAGACACCTTCTATGTCCTCGGAATTAATTCCGGGGTCTTTCTTATTTCCACAGATCGACACCTACCGCCTGTTTTATTTTGTCCCTGAGATTCGTGCTTTCTCCTTTTCCGCCTATGGCTATTACCGTTGGCTCAACTGAATCGTCAAGGATTTTCTGCATGTGTGCGGATAATTTTTTCAAATCATCGTTATGCATCACGAGTATTCCCACATCCTTATCATTCAGTATCGTCTGGATCCTGGCTTCAAATTCTGCCGGTGCGGCTTCGTAAGTCTTTCGTATTCCTGCAAGCCTGAACCCAAGCACGAAATCACTGTTACCTATGACTGCTATCTCCATCTACATCACCAGGTGGGCTTTTATTATTTCTTCAGGAAGGTTTTTCTCTTTTCCGCGTACGATTATTCGCAGGTTATCCACCTCGTTTTTCTTGCTTAATATATAATCAAGAACAGGGAGTATAGAAAGCGGGTAATAATAAGATATCTGAGAGATGTACTCAAGACTGTATTTATAAAAATGGTTCTCAATATTTATAAGAGAGCTCAGATCGCCGCTGACATCTGCTATTGCTTTCCAATACGAATAGTCTTCAAGAGCACGTACGAACTCATTGAGCGGGAGTGCTGCAAGTCTGTTCAAATCTGCTTCTCTAAGCTCCCTGCCACCAGGGATAATGTGCTTGAGTATGGTGTCACGTTCCATTCCAGCACGTTTCATTCTAAAAAGCATCTTCAGGTTTTTTAAATCTATCCTTGTTCCAACTGATTTCAGAAATAATTTATTTCCGGTTTCAATAACAGCTTTCAGGAGGTTCGAATAATACCATTTGTCCAGATTATTCTCAATTTCTGCCAAATCGCCTTTATATTCTTTAAGTACAGAATAGTATGGTGTTTTCGCAAATGCTGCAATCACGCCTTCCACATTACCTATCTTTACAATCTCAACTATATCTCTATATCTTAGCTGGCCCGCAGAAACCACATCCTCCAGTATCTCCTCTTCGCTTGCGCCCGAGAACGTTCCCCTGATTATGGTCTTTATATTCCAGATGTCCCAGGAGCGGAGATATTCCGTAATCAGAAAGTTCGCTTCGTCTTGCGACACTTCAATCAATTTACGGAATGTCGTTGCAAGGTTCTGGTTCAGGGCGTGTTCAATCAGGTCAATCCCTTTGTATTTTTTCCCGAGTTCATCAACATCCTTCTTATACCCGGATTCCTCGATATATCGAGTTATCTCAGGGATCTCCATATTCAGGAATTTTGGATACATTTCCCTTGGGATGAGTTTGCTTTTCATAGCCCGGACGCGGGCTACGATGTATGCATATTTGATATTGGTTGAAAAGCCCATGTCTTTTTTCACCCGAACAGGATATCAGAGACCTGTTTCAATGATCTTTCATTGACATTTTTCAAAATGATCTCGTACCTGAAATCCAGATACTCAGTTCCCGTCTCGTTTTCTATGATCACACCGCCGATGCTGTCAATATTTCCCGCATGTTTAAGTTTCGTGAGTTTTTTGACCGCATCCTTGTCTTTTTCAGCCGAGTATATCCTGGAATTATTTGCCTGGTTCTTATCGATAATCGATTTGAGAAGCTTCTGGTTCTTATCAGCTGGAAGTTTACTTACGGTCTCTTTAGCCTTATCGTTCACCTCATCAAGAAGCTCCTTTCGCGCATTGAGCATCGCCCTCTTGACTTCAAGAGCTGCACCTGACATCTCCTGCATCCTGATCTTTTCGATCTCTTTCTTTGCCGCTTCCTGCTGTGCAGTTTTGATCCTGGCTGCCTGTGACTTTGCTTCCGCAGTGATTCTTGATACTTCCGCGCTCGTTTCTTTTTCTATCCTGTCAGCTTCAGCCTTGCCTTTGGCTTTAATTTCTTCAACAATCGCATCGAGTCCCATATCAGTTCACTTTTATTTGAACACGAATAGCAAGATCAGCGCCACTACAAGACCGAAAATTGCAATGGATTCAGGGATGACCGTCATCAACAGGCCTTTACCGAAGAATTTCTCATCTTCAGCCATTGCGCCTACTGCTGCTGCGCCTATAGCCTGTTCGCCCATACCTGCGCCTATTCCTGCAAGTCCTACTGCTATTCCTGCACCGATCGCGATCAATCCTGCTGGATCTGCTGCTAATGCTGTTGGATCTACTGCCATATTTTTTTATTCCTCCGTATATTTTCTATTATAACCAAAGGGAGCATATTTCTTGCCCCCTCCTTCATAAAATTTAGTAAAGAACTCAACATACTGCAGCCTCAGTGAGTGAAGTCCGGGTCCGATAATCCCAAGTAACAGATTTATCAGATGCCCTATGAACAGGACTAACATGCCAACAAGGGCAAGTCCTATCCCGCCCCCCATCATTACTCCGTCAGGCTTTATGAAGAGGTCCATAGAGAGCGTATTCACTGCAAGAGCGATCCCTGCCGATGATAGACCTATCGCAAGTATCCTTGAGTACGATAGGACATTGCTTAGAAGCGTGGGTATCTCAAGGATGTTTATTACTCCTTCCCCTTTTATCAAAAGCGCTATTCCTGCTATGGCAAGCACTGCACCTCCTGAATAGATAAAGTCGCCTGACGGTACAGATGTTTTCGTCATCAAGGCAGGCATCAGTTTTGCTATTACAGCTACGCCGCCTATCAGGATCATCATCCAGCTTCCTTTCGCATATATCGCATGCTTCAGGTCATGCTCGACCATGATGTTCCTGAAACCGATAACAAGTCCCATGAATACATGGAGTATACCGATAACAAGGCATATCAGGAGAAGGAACTGCACGGCTCCGAACCTGTGGATAGGTAGATGCAATCCTGAGATCACAGGGAAAGCGATCCCGAGAAGACCTTCTTCGATTTTCCCGTGCAATTCCACGTTAAAGAGCGGGAGTCCGAAAAATTCGCCGTATATAACGCCGAATATTATTGACATGACTGCCGAGATGAGCAAGATCAGCGCAAGAGAATTCAGACCACCGGTCTTGAATTTATTCTTAATTATAAATGCCATTGCCGCCACGATAATACCATATCCGACATCCCCAAGCATGATACCATAGAAAAGAGGGAAGGTGATGAATAGAAGAACCGAAGGATCTATCTCGCCGTACCTGGGGGTCGCGAAAGTGTTAATGAGTAATTCGAACGGTTTTGCAGGTCCAGGGTTCTCAAGTTCGATGGGAATTTCTTGTTCATTTGCTTTTTCTTCAAGTTTTGTGAGATGTACCAGACCACGTGAACTTTCTGCCAGATTGGATTCCAGTTCTGCGAATTTTTTTGTTGGCACCCATCCGTCTATAATAAATGCATTGGGACTTGTGGCAAACCGCAGAGGAGCTTCAGCCTTCTGCGTCTCCATGGAAAGATATTCATCAGCAGCCATTATGAATTCCGAATATTCTTTTTTGATGTTGTCAAGTTCCGATTCTATGGAAGTCTGTTTTTCCTTGAGGAGATACACCTCTTTGGTAAGGTCATCGAGTAAGGTAACCGGATTCCCCATAATATCCGGGACTTTCAATTCGACATACGAATGCTCATCCTGGAAGAGCTTCTGGACCTGTTCCTCAAAGACCTTCGGGATAAAGAGCGCAATTATGTTTCGTTTTTCATACAATCCCGTATACAGTTCATAGTTATCAGTAATCCCCGAGAGCCTTTGTGCAATATCGTTCCCGATATAACCTGTATGCACCTTCAGCGTTTCATAACCATGATACAATTCCAGAGGTAACGGGAGTCCTTTGAAGGGTTTGATCGCCGAAATAAGGTCACTTTTCTCTTTTATATTGAACTCAAGGTTCCTCAGTTCATCGGTGCGGGTAGATACCTCTTTATGGAGATTAATAATTTTTTCATCTATCAGGGAAGGTAATTGTTTTGTGCTCTGTTTTGAAGATGGTTCTTTTTCAGCAACCCCGAGCTGGTTAGCTATGGTCCTTAAAGAAAGGAGATGCTCTGAAAGTCTGGAGGCGGGTTTCAATGGTCTTCCAATCTTGAAACCTCCACCTTCGTCCGCATAATCCGTTATGTGCAGGATATTCAACTTGTGAAGTATGGAAATTGCCGGCTCCAGAGCATCCTTTGTGCCTGCGATCACGACCTTTGTCATCCGTGCAGGTCTAAGCATCCGCTGTCCTCTCGAACTCGGTTAAAATAAATTGTGTGGCTTTTTCAATATTTTTCTTTGCCTTGTTTTTTATTTCAAGTGCGTCAGAAACGCCTTTATGCACGATTTTCTCCCGTTCTCCTTTGATGAGCTTCTTTGCTTCAATTATTTCAGAATCAGAACTTAACCAGGCTTCTTCCTCCGCCTTCCTGATGATCTCCCTGGATTGCGCCATGGCATCGGAAATCTTTCTGCTCTTTGTCTCGATTGCTGCTGCAACTGTTGCTTTTGCTTCTTCCTCTGCCACTTTGATCTGGGATAAAATTTCAGCTCTGGTCATTGCATTCCTCTAATTATGCTCTAATAATAAGCTCCGTTTTGACCTTTTTACATAAGAGACCAAATACATAAATCATTCGCTTTTAACTGATATGATTAATGCCTATTATTAATGAAAAATCATTTCAATCGAATTTATTGCTCAATAATAAGATTGCAATAGTTTTTCAAAATCCCGGATAAAATCCTTGATATGCTGGGATTAAAATCTGGAGAAGAAATAAGGATGACTGTTGTCAATAAGAAATTGATAGTTGAGGCTTCTTCTGATCCCGTGGATGAACTCACCGGTATAATTGAAATCAAACAGAGCGAAGCTGATAAACTCATAGAATCCGAAGAGTGGTATTGATTGCCATTATCAGATGTTCCGAAAGAGACAAATACGTACATCGATGCTAATATATTTCTTTTTATTGCTTTTAAAGAGAAACATTTTGAGGATAGCAAAGATTTTTTGAAAAGAGTTCACAACAGTGCAATTTCTGAAAAAGAATCCCGATAAGATCCGGGATTTGACAAAATGCTGGGCTGCTCTTGATAAAATCTTATCGTTGAATATCACGATCCTTGACGCACCGAAGGATTTCAGGTCTGTTATGAATATCTGCAGGGAATATAGATTGATGACACGTGATGCGTTGCACGTTTCTGTTATGAAGTCCCAGGGATTACAGCATATCGCCACAAATGATGAAGATTTCAAAGGGGTGCCGGGGATAACAGTATGGACTCCTGTTAGATAGACAAATAATAAATACGTAAGGCGGGGCATGGGCGAGGCACGGCATGGGGCTGGCTTGAGATTAATATAGGCGATCCCAGGATGCGCGGTGGACTGAAGCTGCATCCTTTTGAATATCAATATACAGAGGAAGAGCAGGTGCTGAATATAACTCAGGAGGTCACAGGCAGGCATGGAGATTATTCAAAGAAATAGGAATTAGAACTAAAGAAGCACAAATTTTAATGAGAATCGGTAATATTTTTGTTGCTAAAGGGAGACTGTCGGAAAAGTACAAAAATTGAAACAATGACTGAAATTTAACTCAGTAAATCGAAATGCTCTGCCATATTGAAATTTTAGGTCTGGTTGAAATACCTCAAAATATCGACTTTTCCGACGCTCTCAAAGGGGAGAAAGAGGTTGCAATAGATTGTTATATAGAAGCACAGGGACTTGCAATTGAGACTTCGATTTTTGAAGATATAAGTAGTAAGATAAATAAATTATTAGAGATAAAATAATAGTCTGGAGTGAATGCAGGGAGGAAAAGCAATTATTCCATTATTGTATCTGGCAATAAAACTTAAGAAATTCTTAATTCATATAAGAACCAGACATTATAAATATAAAGTATTTATTATTCATGTATTATTAAATATGTAAACCATTTTCATAAACGGAGTATTTGAAAATCCCAGCATCCCCGGAATGCCTTCATTGCAAAGCCATTGAGGAAGTGTTCTGCATCTAATAAAAGTTATATACAGTTTTTAGAAAAATCGATAGCTTCAGTCATTCAAAATTGTGGTGATGTAGTCATAGCTTCGCTTCAGAGATCAAATATGGAGCGCAGTATCAGTAGGATATTCCGCTTCCTTTCCCTCAGCCGGCGCGTGGTGTAGGGTAACCAACTCTTTCCATAAGGGATATAATCAACAACAATATAACCCCTATTCACAAGCTCATGTTTAAGTTCTTCCCTGATTCCCATGAGCATCTGGATTTCCATTCTATTTTGATGGACTTTATTGGCCTCGATAGCTTCGTTTATCAATAACCCGTCATGCGTAGCGATGGCAAAAAACGGGCTTTTGTAAAAGAGGTATCCCATGAGCTTAGAGAAGTTAATTGTCACATCCTTTCTGCTTGTGTACGCTATATTACTTTTCTCGCTGTACGCACCCTTGACAAGACGGATGATGCCACCGGCTGTTGTTATTCTTTTAACATCATCTTCACTTCTTTTCAGGTTGGACTGTATCACAATGCCTATGTTCCTGTATTTTTTTAAAATCTCAAGATAGATGTCGATTGTATCCTCTGTATAGGGTGAGTTCTCCATATCGATCCAAACAAAAATGTTTTTTGACGCCGCGTTGCTCACGATCCTTTCCACACAAGACAAGCACAGCTTTTTCTCGGTCATAAGCCCAAGCTGCGTAAGCTTAATGGAGAGAGAAGCGCTTATTTTTGATCTTTCTATGTTTTCGAGAATTCTGAGATTCTCGTCAAGGTTCGTTTCAGCTTCTTTTCGCTCCCTCACATGCTCTCCAAGAAAATTGATGATAGCGCCTATTCCAGCTTTGTTTTCTTTTATCGTCTGTGCAATGGCATCATCCAAGGTTTCGCCTGCTATCCACCGACGTGCGAATCTGATAAAGAAGCTCATTTACAATTAAAGAATGGACGCAATCATACTTAGAAGCTATCCGAGAATGCAATAAGGGAGTATTGTAAATTTACATCGCGACAGGAGTTGTTCGATAGGAGTTATGGCGGTATTAGTGTCACATATGCAACTTTATAATTTTATTAATTCTAATGTGTCTAAGCAACCTGTTTTTTAGAGTTTTATATAAGTCAGGTAATCTGAACTTCAGTAAGTTCATATTTAAAAATAGAAAGAGTCTGAAAAGTTTTGTAAAATTTGTTAACGAAATACGTCTCTACATAGTGGCGTAAAACCGGTAAATCCTCCTATCACTGGCATGGTGCTCTTTGCTTCAAGACCTGACAGAATCCAGCGGATTCGATCTCTGGATTCGGCAAGGGAAAGGAATCTCTTCAATTCGATACCTTTCACGAAAAATAGAATAAATTTTTATACTATGTTGTAAAAGTCTCAGCTATAAAAATCTTTAAAGAGGTCGAACATGAAAATAAGAGTGGTAAGTTCAAGAGAGGAAATAGATTCGCTCAATAAAGGTGAAAAAATAATTCATCTTGCTTTCAGACCCTCGAATAAAGACAATATCACTGTGAAATGTTGATAGATTAACAACAAGGAGATCAAACACAAAATCTGAACTAAGGTTGTATATCTGAGAATTTCAAACCTCTGCATAGGAGAGAAAAGATGAAGAACCTACTATTTATCCTTATAACGATCGCGTTAATAATTTCCGGTTGCATCAGTAGTGACAAAGGGCCCATAATGGATGAACCCACAAGCAATATAACTATCATCCCGCGCGAGGTCCTGTTCGGTAACCCAGATAAGATCACAGCCCGTCTTAGCCCTGACGGGGCACAGATCAGCTACCTTGCCCCTGTAGATGGCGTATTGAACGTCTGGGTGGGATCTGCTGATGATCCCGACACAGCCGAGCCTGTCACCAATGATACCGACCGCGGCATACGAATCTACTTCTGGGCTTACACCAACCAGCATATCATATACCTACAGGATCAGGCAGGCGATGAGAACTGGCGTGTTTACAGTGTGAACCTGAAGAACGGTGAGACCATCGATCTAACTCCTCTGGAAGGTGTACAAGCCCGCATCCAGGGGGTCAGCCCGAAGCACCCTGAAGAGATCCTCATAGCCCTCAATGACCGAGTTCCTGCGCTTCATGATATTTTCCGTGTCAATATCACAACTGGTGAGAAGAGTTTAATCCAGAAAAATGAGGAGTTCATCGGATTCGTTACCGACGATGATTTGAATATCCGCCTGGCAGCACGAATGACACCCGGTGGTGGAGAGGAGTTCCTCATTCCCACAGAAGATGAAAAATGGAAATTGTTTGCCAAGATCGAAATGAAAGATATACTCACAACAAGCCCTATTGGGTTTGATAAGACCGGCACGATTTTATATATGATCGATAGCCGGGACCGAAACACAGCTGCCATGTATGCGCTTGACCTTAAAACAAATGAGCAGACATTGATCGCCCAGGATCCACTGGCTGATGTTAGCGATCTCATGACCCATCCCACCCAAAAGAATATACAAGCTGTGGCTTTCACCTACGAGCGCAAACACTGGCAGATCATCGACGAATCCATCACAGATGATCTTGATTACCTGAAAACAGTTGCAGATGGCGATGTCGAGGTCGTGGACCGGACACTGGACGATAGATACTGGATGGTCGCCTACCTTATGGACAATGGTCCCTTGCAGTACTATCGCTACGACAGACAGGCGCAGAAGGCAGAGTTCTTGTTCACTAATCGCAAGGATCTGGAAGGACTGCAACTGGCAAACATGCATCCTGTTGTCATCAAATCCCGTGATGGGCTTGATCTTGTCAGCTACTACACATTACCATTGGGAAGTGATACCAATGGCGACGACTATCCCGATCAGCCATTGCCGATGGTACTGTACGTCCACGGCGGGCCATGGGCGCGGGACAACTGGGGCTACGAGTCTGTACATCAGTGGCTGGCCAACCGTGGCTATGCGGTACTGAGCGTCAACTTCCGGGGATCCACCGGATTCGGAAAGGCACTTATCAACGCGGGTAACCTTGAGTGGGGTGCCAGAATGCATGATGATCTCATTGACGCTGTTGACTGGGCCATCCAGGAAGAGATCGCTGACCCTGATCGCGTGGCGATTATGGGGGGGAGTTACGGCGGATACGCCACACTGGTTGGCATGACGATCACACCAGAGAAGTTTGCTTGCGGCGTAGATATAGTGGGTCCATCGAACCTTACCACTTTGCTTGAAACAATACCGCCATATTGGCAACCACAGATTGAGCTGTTTGCAACACGTGTGGGTGACCATAGAACTGAAGAAGGGCGGGCACTCCTGATCAATCGATCACCACTGACTTATGTGGATCAAATTCAAAAACCGCTGTTGATCGGTCAGGGTGCAAATGATCCGCGTGTTAAACAGGCAGAGTCCGACCAGATCGTTAAGGCGATGCAGGAGAAGAATATTTCGGTGACGTATGTTCTCTATCCGGACGAAGGACATGGCTTTGCCAGACCTGAGAACAGACTGTCGTTCTTTGCAGTATCTGAGGCATACCTTTCCCAGTGTCTGGGTGGTCGGTATGAGCCTGTCGGTGATGATTTCGAAGGTTCAAGTATTACTGTTCCGGCTGGAGCCAGAGAAGTGCCTGGTTTGGAAGAAGAGGTCTCAAAGAGCAATCAATCCATCAATTAGTCATGGCTTACTGGGTGCTATCAACGTGAAAAGCAGCAGAAAAATACGGCTGATAGAATACAGTCGAAGATCGGGCGATTGAAAGACATCGCCAGTTCACGTTCATGAATGCTGCTGTTCACGGTTCAAAAGCAGAACTGGACTGCACCACTTCCAGTGAACAACAAATCTGGTTATTGGCATACCTTTTTTTATGCTCAGCACCACTTAGTGTTTCATAGTACAAACACTAAGTTAACCTGGTGAACTCCTATGCAATTAATAACAGAATCTGAACCAGAACGGGAACAAAAGTCAAACACTAACCAGCTCCTTACAACTGAAACGTTGCTCAATCGAGGGATGACAGTGGAAGAGTGCAGGATAATGTGCACACATCACAGTATCGACCTGAGAGAAAAATTGTTCTTCAGGATCATCTATGAAACTCAACTGCGGCCTTTTGAAGTGCTGAACCTCCCGGTTGAACAGTGGGATAGAAAACAGGGATTTGTCACAGCTCTCAAAGTAAAGCAAAAGACAAAACCGCGAAAAGGAGATCATCGTGCAAAAGACCGGCTGCTGTCAACCCCAAAAACAAGAGCCATCACCCCATCCGGAAATGTCCGGACAGATTGACAAAATACAGGATACCCTTGCCAGTCCTGATGTTATCGTCAAATCAAGAACAGACCCACATGTTGAGCTATTTTATCAGCATTATAGCACCACATCAGTTACTGAGAAGTATTTATGTGTTGTAGTTAAAGTATTAGTTAGTGATTTGTTTATCATCACTGCATATTTCACAGATACAATTAAAAAAGGTATTATATTATGGAAAAAGAAATAAAAATATGGTATGACAAAGAGGGTGACTACCTTGAAGTCCTTTTTGAGAAAAAAGCAGGATATTTCAAGGAAACAGAAAACGATGCTGTGATGGAAAAAGTTGATACAAAGGGAAATGTTATTGGTTTTTCTATCTTAAAAGTGAGCGCATT
>JBGOYM010000008.1:0-19789 GCA_041479675.1 Candidatus Methanoperedens sp. | reverse complement strand
TATATAGGCTTGGGAATCTTTTTCCTAAATCAAGTAAAACTTCTGAATTTATCATCAAACCTCTTGGATGCATACATAAAGAAGAAATCGGTGCATACATATTTTTCAAAGACCACACAGGCAAAAAGCAGACACTCCACATGCGTCCCAAAGAAGTGCACTGTGTGTGTCCTTTCCTGAAAGAAAAACCGATCACAAGGGCTGAGTTCCTTGCGTCTTCTCAATCTGGATATCTGGAAGAGCGCGGGGTTAATTTCGAGGGGATCGATGTCGATAAACTCGTGAGTTTCCTTACTCATACCTGCAAAAACAGGCTTTATAAGGTCGATGAATTTTCCATCGAGAATTGTAGAATACTCTATCTCGCAGGCGATGCGCTTGGTGAGAAAGCCTATTATCTGCTCACTGCTATTGTTAAGGAATACGAGGGGTTGACACAGGTTCTGCTGAGAGCAAATTCGGATAAGAATTATGGTCTAAATGGTTTCTTGAATGAGATACTGAATAACCTGCGGCATCTTGTGATAAGTGCAAGTGTGAGGGAGGTCGGGACGATCAAGAAGGAGCAGGTTGTCAACATCATTGATTCTGTGGTGACAAGACCCACTTTCGAAATGAGGGAAGGGATGCCTTCTGTTGATATCAAAGGAAGTGTGGTAACACGACCAGTGATAATAACAGATGAGGAGAATAAGGAGCGGAAGGAGGAGAAGGCGCATCAAGATGAAAATCTCTTAGTTCAAAAGGCGACTCTCCTGATAAGAGCCGGCAACTATCCTCCGGCAATCTCATTGCTAAAGAAGGCCGTGGCTCTTGATCCTGGGAATATGAGACTCGAGAGCATACTCAGAGAAGCAAAAAAAGAATGGGGGCAGACCCTTTTAAGACGAAATTATTGAAACAAATTTTAATTGAAAGGAGTTAATACTGTGAATTCACAACAACCAAAGCAACAAGTAACTGGTGTCAACCAACGAGGAACCCAGGGCAATCACAGCATTGTAGAGGCAATGAACCGGTGGAGTGGAGGTTTTTCAAAACTATTTCTTCCATCTAATCTCGGATCAAAGGCCACCATCAAGCAAGTAACTGATGAGGGTGCAAAAGTGCTTTCGATGGGAGTTTATATGGGTCGTAGAACAGCCGTTTCAGAAACAATTCCTTATGATGGAAGCACATACGAAGGTCAAACGATGCAGGATGAAACGACAGGAACACTATGGGCATATAAAACAGGATTCCCCGATGGCTTCGCAAATGTGAATGCAGAGAATTTCTTTATCTCAATGGGATATGTTTTCAAATGCCGTCGGTGCCGTGGCCATGGAAGGATCCTGTGCCAAAGTTGTGGTGGAAAGGTACGCTGGATTACAAAAAACAGTTATAATAATGAGTATTCTGAACGTGAATGTGGTTGTGGCGACGGTAAACAAAATTGCCCTGATTGTGATGGATACGGGGAGTTGCTAAAAGGTCTCAGGGTCAACACCTCCTATTACTTTGATGAGAAAAAGACAAAAGAGTACTCTGGAGCCTTACCTGAATCACTCCTCATGAAATCTTTCGGAAATGTTATTTTCAAGTATACGAGCGATTTTGAAAAACGGGTGATAACTGAGGCAATCGATGGCTTTGAACCAGATGAATTCAACCGTCTCAAGATCGATATGCATGCAAAGCTCAAGCGTGAAGTGACGGAAAAGATCGTCGGACAAATGGTCAATCCCATGATCCTTCACGATCTCATAGATAACCACTTCAAAGCGCTTCCAAATCCAGTAACTGCGAACAAGAGATTGCAGAATGAGGTTTTGCCGGTCAGGATGAAATGTGAGGTGACGGATGTTCCTGTAAAAGCTGTGAAGTACGAGTACAAAGGCAAGGACTATTCTCTTTATAATTATGGCAATGATGGTCAAATATGGGTCGATGGGAAGCAACCTGCCGAGTTCACATGGAAGCTGGCGACGGTTCTGGTTATCGCTCTTGCGATTGTGCTCTGGATTGCCTTTGCCAGATGATGGGAGAATGAGGAACGGTGACATACATTTCGTAGAGCAGAGGGATCAGGATAATTAAAAAAAAGGAAGAAATGAAGCAAAGATTTAGAAAAACAATAGCATAAAATATTTCATACTCTTGAACAATATGCAGTATCATTGGTGGTAAATTGCCTGATATCGAAATAAAACGCGGCTATGAAGTCCTTCCTGATAATAATATCAGGTTCGGCATCAGGATAACCAACATCAGCGAGCTTGCCATAATTGATGTGGAGGTCATTCTTGATTTTCCCGATTCCCTCTTCAAACTTGAAGGGGGGCGGCTGCAAAAGATCGGTGTCATTCCTTCTGCCAGCGCCCGAACCGCAGAGTTCATATTAAAACCGCTGGGCTGCGTCCATAAAGTCAATATCGAGGCGCTCATAACCTACCGTGACGCAAAGTCGAAGAAGTACCGGATTGACATGCATCCAAAGGAGGTGCACTGCGTATGTCCTTTCCTGAAGGGTAAGAAGATGCCGCGTGCTGAATTCCTTGAACTTTCAGGCGCAGGTCACTCTGCCGAGACCGAGCTGAATTTCAAGGGTGTGACTGTTGAGCGGCTCACCTCATTTCTTGTACAGACCTGCAAGAGCAGGCATTATAAGGTGGATGATTTCTCAATAGATGGCGGGAGGATGCTATATCTTGACAGTGAGTCGATCGGGGAGAAGGCATACTACCTTTTGACCGCCTACAATAGATACCACAAACAGTAAAATCAGGATCCATACAACTTTTTTGCTCATGGCGTTCTTCCTTAAATAGAAAAGAATAGAATACTCTAAATCAGGGAAAAAACATATTTATTGATGCATCATATCAAACAAATTTAGCAAAGACGATATTATAATGGGGTATCAAATAGCCGTAAATTACACAGGTTTATTTGCAGGGAAAATCCTCAGGGTTCGTCCGACCATCAAATTATTTGGGAATCCGTCTTATGAAATAGAACTGATGGAAGTATTTCAAAGAAAGTGCCATACTAAAATATGGATAAGTGAAGATTTATCATTACCTTTTAATAAAGAAAAATTTGAAATCGCTATTATTCAAAATCTTAATCATCTTGCGGATCATTTTGGGATGGTATTATGTCCACTATTGAAGAACTTGATTTTGACAGGGCGATAGATGATGCAAATAAGCTCGTACTTATTGGTTCTGCCCTGAAGACAGGCATATTTTCAGCGCTCATCGAGGAAAAGGATATCGACACCCTTATGCGCGAACTCAACGCGGATAAGCGAGCCCTGTATATCGTGCTTGAGGCTCTGTGCGGCTTGGGGTACGTGGAAAAGAAAAAAGACAGGTACATTGTCGTTGACCGGGCGCGCCCCCTCTTCATAGAACGTGGAGAGGATTACCTGGGCGGCTACCTTCCGCATTTCATGAATAAGATCAAGGCATGGCTTGAGCTTCCTCTGATAATAAAGGGAGAAAAGCCGGGAAGAAAAAAGCCTGAGAACATAGGAGTGTTCATGAACGCGATGGCTTCAAGACCGGATGCTATTGTGGAGAAGGTGGTTGATGAGTGCCTGAGAAGAAAGAAGGACGCAAGGAATGTTCTTGACCTGGGAGGGGGACCGGGCAAATACTCAAGAGCTTTTGTGGACAGAGGATTAAAAGCTGTCCTTTTTGACATGCCTGAGACCATAGACCATGTTAGCAGGGAATTCAGACTTTCTGGCGTCAAAGACCTCACGCTTAAGAAAGGGGATTTCTCGAACCACGAATTCGTTAAGGAATTCAAAGAACATTCATTCGATATAGTTTTCATGGGCAATATTACGCACATATATTCTGAGGATGACAACAGGAAGCTCTTACTGCGCGTCGGGAAACTTGTGAAAAAAGGCGGGATCGTCGCCGTTGAGGATTTCGTTCGCGGAAGAAGCCCTTCAGCTTCGATGTTCGCTGTGAATATGCTTGCAAGTACGGAAAGCGGCGGCACATGGACAGAAGCGCAGTACAGGGAATGGCTTAATGGTGCAGGATTTAGCGGTATCGAAGTAATCGACTTAGATGGCATTGAAAAACAGCTTATCACTGCCTTCCAGGAAAAAATACTTTAAATCTGCAATAATAAAAATATATATGTCATGTATAAGCTATATATAGAATGTGTTCAAACAACATCATATAATATTTATCAGGTGGTCACATGAAGATAGTACCTTCAGGAATAAAAGGGCTGGATTCAATCCTCAACGGCGGGTTCAATCACCCCTCCACGGTGTTAGTGGCAGGAACAGCAGGAGCGGGCAAGACCACGTTTGTTATGCAGTCTCTCGTCAACGCTGCAAGAGAAGGTGATAACTGTCTTTTCATTTCAGCGATCTCAGAACCCGTTGCCATGATGGAAAGCTTCATTTCCAGCTACTCCTTTTTTGATTACTCCTTAATTGAAAAGAAAAAGTTACGTTTGTTCAATATCGAGAAAGACCTGCTTTCTGCAGGTGCTCCTGAGGTAATACAGTTCATCGAAGAAAAGATCCGGATGTACAAGCCTGCCATGCTTGTCATTGATCCAGTGACGGTGATAGCGGAGTCAAAACCCAATGAACTCGAAAGGCGCCTTTTTCTCTTTGAGTTCCTCACGAGGATGAAAAGCTGGAACCTGCTCGTTATTCTCACAGGTGAGTTCTCCCTGGAAAGCCTGAAACAGAGCCCACTTTCCTACCTTGTGGACGGCATCCTGTACATCACTGAAGAGACCGTGGGTGAGAAAAGCGAACGCTACCTGAGCATAATAAAGATGCGTGGCAGAAAGTATATTTCAGGCAGGCACACATATAAAATAAGCAGCGACGGGATCACTGTATTCCCGAGGCTGCTCCCTGTGTTCGAACCGAAAGACACTGCTCCAACTAACAGGATAAGCACAGGTGTAGAAGGTATGGACAGAATGCTCAACGGAGGACTATTAAAGGATGACGTGATCCTGTTTTATGGCGGTCCTGGTACTGGCAAGACCATTTTCGGTCTTCGCTTCATATATGAAGGCGCGACCAGAGGAGAGCCGGGATTAATAATTTCACTTGAAGAATGGCCTTCGAAATTGAAAAGGAACGCAAAGACGTTCGGATGGGATTTTGAAGAGCTTGAGAACAAAGGCCTGGTCAAATTCATGTTTTTCTCTCCTGCTCTCTTTCACGCGGATGAGCATGCCATGGTGATAAAGGATATCCTGGAGAAAAATAATATCAGAAGGGTCTTTTTTGATGGTATTGAGGACCTGGTAACACCCATGCCTGATGTGATAAAGCGACGGGACTATGTCCACTCCCTTATCGATTACTTCTCGTCGAAGGACGTTACTACACTTTTAACAAGCGAGCTCCCTGAACTGTTCGGCAATATAAAGTTAACCCTGGAGACACTTTCAGGTAGTGTTGATACAGTAGTATTACTGCGGCAGGTGGAAGTTGAAGGACATATGAGAAAAGCTCTCAGCATTCTAAAATGCCGTGGCTCAGACCATGATAAAGAAATAAGGGAATTCGAAATAACAAGCAAAGGGATAGAAGTAAAGGTCGCCATGAAAGGATACGAGAATGTGCTGGCAGGTATGGCAAGACGACCCCCGTCTGACGTATTCAGGGAAATGTTCGGTGGAAGAAAGCCATGATTTCTCTCCTGGTCATGTTATGGATAATCTCAATGGCTCTGATGTTTTTTATTCCTTACAGCATAGCGGTATTTTATCAGCGCAGCTTCAAGAGAAAGACATACCCATACCTTTTCATCGTATCATTTTTATTATTAGTAGTGTCTTCGCTTGGTTATGTGTATCAGTTTTTTACCCAGGCTATACTGTTTTTTGCTATAGGGGGCATTCTGCTTGGGAGCACAAGCCTGAGATTGGACCAGGTAATGACCGGGAGGGGGAAATGATACCTGGATCCGGACTTTTCCTTCTGGGCATATCAGGTTTCATAATCCTTTATGCAGTTCTTGCGCACCTTTCTGCAAGGATGGGAGAAGGATTGCGTCTGCCCGGGTATTATAGTCTTTACTATATTGCAATTTTAGTTCTGGTAGTGGCTGCTTTATATGGCTGGTATCAATATTCAGGTGAAAAAGGTTCTGATGATATGCTTCTAATTCTTCTAATAATTGGAAATGTGCTCGCTGTTGCTGCGTCTTATAAATACTGGTGGTGGTTAAAAGACGAACTCTGGATGAAAAAAGACAAGGGAGATGAATCAAATGAGTAAAAGAATAATGGTTGTCGACGACGAACCGGATACTGTAGACCTGGTAAAACTTGTACTTGAAGCAGAGGGGTTCGAAGTGATAACCGCATACAGTGGGGAGGAATGTCTGAAGAAACTCGAAGATACATTGCCAGACGCAGTTCTTCTTGACATAATGATGCCTGAGATGGACGGGTGGGAAGTATTCAAAAAGGTCAGGGAGAATTATGAGAATCTCCCTGTAGCATTGCTCACTGTAAGGAACCAGGATATCGACAAAATGCTGGGCCTGCATGTGCTGAAAGCCGATGACTATATCATCAAACCTTTTGGAAGAAAAGACCTGGTTGAAAGGGTCAAAAAGCTGGTAAAAGTGTGAGAAGGGTACGCTTCGTGGGCTTGATTACCCGGGAAAAAACGTTTTTGCAGCATATACATATAACCCCGTTATTATTTCTCAAAAATTCTTTCCAGATATATCCTTTCCTTTATCAATTCTTTGACCTTATCTTTTCTTGATAGCTGTTTTGAATATGTCTTGTCGTCTATCTCGATCGTGAGGTCGCCATCATAGCCAGAGTCCTCAAGCGCGGTCAATATAGAATCCATGTTCTTCTTGAGGTGTGAAGGATAGTGCGGCTTGTCATTATGTGGGGCGCCTATATGCACATTGATTATACGGTCTGCGAGTTCTTCTATGAATAACATGGCAGTTTCAGGCGAGGTGATGAATGCATGCACTACGTCAAATGTGAAAAAAAGTCCAGGGAATTTCGTAAGTACCCTTTTCATTTCATCTGGTGTCGAGCACATGTTTTGCACTCCAGGCATGCTGTTCTCAAGTGAAAGCCGAAGGTTAAGCCGGTCTGCCTTTTCCTTACAGACTTTCAGATATTTCAAGAATTTTTCCCAGTCCTCGTCCGTTGGAGCACGGTGGACAGTTCTCCTGCCGGGATGAATAGTAACCACTCTTGCCCCAATATTTTTCGCCAGGTCAAGAGACCACAGAGTCTCTCTTATTGTGACCTCATGCACATTATCGTTGATCGAAGCAGGATTTAGATCAAGAACCGGAGCATGGAGAGTGCAGCCCTCTGGCATCATGGAGATCGTTTCCTCGAGTGCGGCCAGAGCTATCGTATCGTGCCTGTCCCTCCAGAAATCGGGAGTCTCAGCCCAGAACTCAACGCCCTTTATACCAGCCTCAAGCAGTATTTCTACTATTTCATATACAGTATATTCCCACAGGAACAGAGAAGCGCATGAGAGTTTCATTCCATACCCCAGATCATATTGGTTACGAGACTATATATTGATTTCAGTCAATTGTCTTTGAGTGGCGAAGCTCAACAGCAATGCCTTTTCTGCATTCTTTTATCTCCCAGCCGCTCATCAGCGCCCGACCGACACCGAAGAACCTCTCGCCTTCCACGAGCACCTCATCACCGGGGCGTATCTGCGGATCAGCTTCCAGCACCCCGGGAGCAAGGATGCTGCTATGTGGCAAAAAGTCACCTATCTTCACTCTGTAGTGGGGCTGGGCTGCAAGGCGCAGTCCCCCCTCAACTGTGAGCGCGATAGTCCCATATTGCGGTATCAATGTTGCGAGCTGTTTTCCTGAGAATAACTGGAATTTCGGGAATGGAGCTTTAACAACAGCACCGGATACAAGGAAATCGCCAACTCCTTTTCCGAACTGGTAATCCGCCGCAGCGCGCATGAGATCAAGTTTTGCCTCTTCTCCTGACCGTTTTTTAACATTCTCAAATACTGAAACTTCCTGTTCAAGTTTTGCGAGGGATGCGTGCGAAGTCACGCTTTCATCGGCGGTGTAGACAAAGTTAAGCCCAAGCTCCCCTGCCACATCCTCGCATATTTCTCTGTATGCGCCGTGGACGTGCGCGACAATATTCTTGTAGCTGTTTTTCTGGAGATACGAACGCAGGCAGCCGCTAACCCATGCTCTCTCTTCTTTGTCCCAGTAGCCCGTCACCGGGGTATCGTAATGCGCTGCGGGGTAAATCAATTCAAGCTCGCGCGGGACAATGCCCATGGGGGAGGTGATAATCACTTCGTGCACGTATCTTCGGTATTTTCCGAGGGCATTGATGAATTTCTGGTGGGAAATGGAAATAGAGTACGGTTTTTTTGCAGAGCAAGGAAGTAACACAAGTGTATCCAGGTCAGGCGGGGTGTATCGTTCCAGCACCCGCTCTGCGAACCGCCTAATCTCTACCCTGTTCATGGATTCCGCGGTGTTAGCGTACAGCGTACTTGACCTGAAGAGCGGTGTCCTTTTCTCAAGGAATGTACTTTCGGTGTCGATAAGCCGCAGCGCTGCGGTGAGCCAGGGGTGCGCCCTGCATTGGCGTTCTATGTACTCGCGAAGATGACCCGACCTGATGTGTTCGCGAACGTTGCGCATCTCCTCACCAAGTTTCAATATATTGTGCTTAGATAGTGCCTCTGCACGCTCTTTTTTTGAGAGTTTGATAAGTTCCTGCGGCGTGCTTGATGAACATACAGGGCATGCGCAGGGGAATTCATGCATTCTGTCGAGATGGTATTCGCCTGAATTCGTAAGATATATATCCTGATACCCTTTGATCGTCGGCAGGGTTTCATCCACAATATCCACACCCATGTAAACAAGCATTGAGAGGTTCGCAGGCGTTGCAAGGGCAGGCACATACAGAAGCGAGTCTGCGCGTGTGCTCTCCTTGAGTTTGATAATGGAATTTACGAAGTCCCTGGCATGGTTATCAAGCTGTTTTGCCGCGCCAAGGGTGTACAGTTTTGCTTCTATAGGCTTCTGGTGGAAGGGATGTATTACGATTCCAGTATGACCTGAATTCGCTTTTATTTGCTGCAACGCGGCGCCAGTATCGAAAGATTCCTGAATTTGGTCGATTATATCTTCCTCTGTGTGGAGGGGCAGGGATTTTTGCGGCATGATGACGATTTTTTGTGAGACTCCTTCCGGTATCTCAGCTTGATGCCACAAGGAGCCAGAGTCTATTATTGGGGAATCCTTCTCATTTATCTGGATGATCAAGGGAGTTGATAGCTCCCTGTCCAGAGACAGTTTGCCGATCCTTGCGGCGCCGTCACGATGGGTTATTTCGAAAATTTTGGACATTTGGGCTCATGTGCGGAATTCAACCGCAGATAAAGACGCCCAGAGTCGCGAGCCTCCAGAGTCACACCTCTGGAGGGCGTGTCCACGTATCGCTTTGCGATACGTGTGCGCGGAGTCGAGAACCCGCAGGGGTTCGGAGCGGCGCACACACATATGCCCTTGTGGGCATACGTGGATTCCCTGGACGCAGATTTTGTTGTTTCGAAGTGCTAATAGGTGAGAGTTTTATTTAAATATGAGCCACGGATCAAATTAATGAGCAGAAAAACATAAGGGCGCACGCACAAGGCATGCGCCCCGGCAGTCTATTGACAGACTGATAATCTGGTCGATCACGTCAGATCGTCACGGGTTCGAATCCCGTCCAGTATCTTATTAATAATTGGTCAATGTAGCTTTTTGCGCTATCTGCGTCATCAAAGGATGCTCTTTTTCATACACAAACGTGAATTCTGCTTCTGGATTCATCTCCATCAAAGCAAGCGTATTATGGAGCGCCACAGTCAGGGATTCGTAATCCGGTTCATCCGTCACTTCAGCATTGAAAGGATATGTCTCTTTAAGTTCCACAGGATACGCGCCAAATGGCGCCTTGAATTCAAGCACATGGTCGAAATCTTCTTCATTCTCCTGTCGCTTTGCCCTTATCAAAACCCTGCCATCAAGCCTGAAATTCCCTAGCCTCTTCCTGAATCTCACCACTTCAGGTCTTAATGCGGATTCTGGACCGCTGTAAAAGAACGTACTCCTCGGAGCTGGCTGGAACTTTTCTATCCAGTCAGAATAAGAAAGAGTGCGCCGCAGCCCGTCCAGCAGCCGCGGATGTGTCCTGCAGCGCTGCTCAACGAGTTCCCACAGGCTCCCCTCTTTTATTGCCTGCTTTACTTCCCGCATCTCGGCAAACGTCGCATAGAGGTTATGTCGCGCAAGCAGTTCTTCCCTGTTCTCGCTCTTTATCAGTTCCTCAGCATCAATAGAAGAGCATACAGGGCATGAGCACGGCAGGTACTGGAGGTTATCCAGATGGTACGTTCCACTCACAGTCATGTACCTTCCCTCTTTTGCGTAAAGCGCATACGATGCAGAATCGAAAAGATCGCAGCCAAGCGCCACGGCAAGAGCGAACATCATGGGATGACCTGCTCCGAAAAGATGCACAGGTGCGGCTGGAGAGAGTCCTTTTTTCGACGCCACGATCACGTCCACAAGGTCTGCGTATCGGTAGGATTCCATAAGAGGCACAACGGCGCCAAGGGGATACACGTCAAAATCGGCGCTGCTCAACTCGCGTCCAGCTCTCTCCCTTAACTCAGGGTATGTCGAACCCTGCACAGGCGCTGCAAGGAGCATGTCTTTCTTCAATCCGAGGGCTTCTTTTTCCCTTTGCAGGGTTATTCCAAGTTCAGATTCAGCCCGTTCCCATGAGACATCTGGCGGAGTGGGGATATCAAGAGGCACTCCGATGTCAGAGCCTATCTCCTGCTGGAACCGGACTATCTGCGAATTATCCACTTCCACTTCGCCGTAAACAGATAACTGATAAGAGCCCGAGTCCGTCATGATCGGGCCGTCAAAACCGATGAGCGAGTGAAGCCCTTCGCCGAGGGCGCGCTCCCTTAGCTGCGGCTTGCGGTAAATGATATAGGAATTTGTAATAATGATCTGCACACCGAACTTGCAAAGCTCTGAAGGCTTAATAGTCTGTATATTGGGATTGACCACTGGCATGATGGTCGGTGTCTCGATGATCCCGTGGCGGGTTTCAAGTCGCCCGATCCTGCCGCAGATATCCTTGTGGGTTATTTCGAAGATTGGGGGCATGATGGGGTATGATGGGGGGAGAGGTATATTAGGGCGAGGGTAAAATCCTTAGAAACATTAATTTAATAAGAGAATCTATTGTCTTCGAGAATAAAGAATGATGAAGGTGGTATTCCATTAATCTTAGAGGATTAATTAAGGATAGAGACCTAAAAAAAAGGCTGGAAACTATTGAAAAAGTAATGAGGGAAGATTATTTAAAAGTCTCAGATTTGTTGATCGTTCGAGATTGAGGTAGCTGCAGTCATATTTTGAAGATAGGTCAAAGCTATAGCGACATTTTTGTTCAAAAAAATAAAAGAAGAAGTTGATAAGTTATCTCTTCTTCTCGATTACCATTTCACAGTAGTCGTCGCCGCTGCACATGCTTTTATTTAACCGATATGCGAATGCAGGATTAAGAGCTTCAACTGCTGTTTTCAGGAAAACCATGCATGCTCTTTGCGCTGATATTTTCGGATCCAATCCCATCTCATTTGTCCTATTCAGCACCGAACACTGTGTCTTTCTTTCCACGGCCCTATCTTCTGTCGCATCTACAAGCTCTGTTTTCATTTCTGGGCCATAGAGAATCGCTCCAATAATCCCTAAGCTTTCTGAGATTTCATGTGCCTTATCTCTCGGTAAATCCAATACTTCAGCGAGGTTTTTCATTTCCTTTCCGCTTTCAATCCATATAGGGCGCTCGATATCGTCGTATTTTTCTTTTAACACTTTCCTGAAGTACTTATCGTAGAGCAATGGCACGGTGCTTGCAGATTTGGCTGCTATTTCCCACCTCGTTTCTACGGGAATATCTTCTATACTGACCATATGTCTAACCTCCATTTACTTTCTGTCTGAGACTTTAACCTCAATAATACATGAATCTTGATTGTATAAATAATTAACCTGAGGCAAAAATATTAGGGTGTTTTGGACCGCGCCCTTAAACTGGACAGGAGGTTAAGTTTCTAAAAGTAAACCCGCTTCGATGAAACTACCACCCCTACACAAAAGCAGGATGAAACCTCCTGTAGCTTTCATGCACTTGCTCGAAATCCTCCCGCTCGCACAGAGAATTTGCACTTGAACTGGTATGTGCATATCAGTTAAACTGGAGAATCTGTTCCGTAAAATGCTCAGGGTATCATCTTTACAGCAGCAGCTGGATCAATTAAAACAGCAGCAACTACCAAGCGCTCAAGGAGAGATGTCAGCTGAGGTTTAAATGATCTCACGGTCCTTGAAAGAATCCATCACGATACGCGCCTCCTTTTTTCCGTAAAGGTATTTCGCGGCTGCTACGGTAGCGAGTGCCGCGTCTGGCATCGTGGTGTTCTGGGCAAAGTCGAACTGAGCTTCAAGAATGATGGTGTCTGCCTTAATGTGGCCGAGATCTGCGCGAATATCCCAAAAAGGGCTCGCGACCATATCTGCCCGTCGTGGTGAACGCTCCCGTTGAGATCTTGTGGATAGTGAAGGTCTAGGTCGATCCGACGCAGGCAGTGGGGTACGTCGGTGGTGTAGGAAACTGAATCCCAGTCAGCAACACAGGCAGGGTCAGGGGTTGGGGCGATCACATCGGTCACCGTGACTGCCCAAGTAGTCTGCAAAGCCCTCACCGATGGCGCCAGCTTCGACCGAGGTGCCGAATCCGAAAGGGACTGCCTGCGAGTCCATCATAGCGTGGCCATATTCGTGCAGGATCACCTCAGCGTCCTCGGCATCGTCAACGCCGCCTTTGCCAAAGCGAAGGAGATCCTTCATGTCCAATGAGTAAGAGTTATCTATGCCCAATTGATTAATCCGCACCTCCTGCGACTCCATGTTGATAGGCCGTCGCGTGACCCCAAAGCCCAGGCTCTGTATATACTTCTGCGCTTCAGTGACCCAGTAATACGCCATCACTTGCTCAAATTGGTCGTCTTTGCGGTTGTAAAGGAATGTATTATCTGGTGAATAAGCCAGAGGCCCGGTTGAGCTTTTGACGTTCGCCCAATCCCCTTGCAGGTAGCCGCTCCCGTTGAGATTAGTAAGGGTGACGATCTGGTAAGCAGGCTGGAGAGCGGCGTAATCCGCGTCCTTTTGGTCGGTCAAACTCTGGTTCTGCAAAGCTGCAACTGGATTCGGAAAGAAAACGCGCCCTATTCCAGTGCTTGTATCGGGTCCGGGCTTATCAGCCAATGAGCAGTTTGCCAGGATTGCAAGGCAAATGAATCCCAAGCAAGCAGCTCGTGAAATGAGACGCAAGTTCATAGATGCCTCCTTGAATTGTCAAAGTAATAGTAAATACAGTATAACGTATATATGTTTTTAAATTTTCAGATGCTACATACCATACAAGTTGTGGCGTTAAAATTCCAATCATTGAACACAATAAATATATAAATTATTTCATGCAGGTAATATCAGTTTAACATCTGAAAAATTAATCGGGCTCGAAGGACCTTTCCATCTTTTTATAAGATGATAGAGTCCAACTGGAGTGAACCCCAATTTGTGTACAACCAGTTAAGAAAGAATACATCAATAGATGAGTTTAAAAATAACTTTTTGAAGTGAGTTATATGAATTTTTAAACAAAATGAGTTCTACTGGCAATTCAGACTAAAAGTTTTTTATTAACCTTAGATTTATTCTTCTTTCTTAATACTCATCCTTTGTCCCTCTTGCTATAATCTCCACATAATCCGTAAAGATATATCTCTTATACCTCTGCTTCCCTGTAATCTCTCTTATAATCCCAATTTTAACAAATCTCCTTACAAGCTCATTCGCAGTAACATTTGAAACTTTCAATCTCTCAACCACATTCTTATTACTTATCACAGGCATCTCAAAAAGCAAATCGATCAGTTTCACAGCATAAACACTCGACACAGAATTCTCATAAAGTCTCGTTATCAGGTTATCTTTTAATTTAATTATTTCTCGCGCAGTATTTGCCGCCTCCTGTGATGTCTCGCTAACACCCATGAGGAAAAACTTGATCCAATCCTCCCATGCTCCTTCTGTACGCACCTTCATAAGCAAATCATAATATTTCGCCCGGTTCTTTTTCAGATAAAAACTCAGATACAAAAGGGGTTTTGATAATATCCCCTTCCAAAAAAGATAAAATGTTATAAGAAGTCTTCCAATCCTTCCATTTCCGTCAAGGAACGGATGGATAGTTTCAAATTGTGCATGTATCAAAGCGATTTTTACAAGAGGAGGGATATTATCCTTGCTGTGAAAAAATTTCTCAAGTTCTTTCATTGCAGGAATAACCATCTCCGACGGCGGAGGAACAAATATCGCCTCATTCAAAGAAGCGCCAGGCGTTCCTATATAGTTTTGAAATTTCCTGAACTCCCCCGGAAAAAGGCTTGCGCCTCTTGTCCCTTCTAAAAGTTTTTCATGAATCTCTTCGATAAGCCTCAACGACATGGGCAGTTCATTAAGCCTTACCATCCCGTAATTTAATGCTTTTATGTAATTGATCACTTCTTTAATCTCATTTACATCTTCTTTCGGCGTTAAGTCTGCCTCAAACTCCAGGACTCCCTCAAGGGAAGCCTGGGTTCCTTCAATCTGGGAGCTCAAAAGCGCCTCTTTTTTTACATACATCGCAATGAAAAGGTCAGGATTGGGTAAAACCGTTGTAATTCCATCCAGTCTGGCAAGATCCCTATCCGCCTTTGAAAGCAATGATTGCAACTCTTCATCGTATTCAACAGGCGGGTCAGGTGGTAGATTTGCGGGTATGAATGCTCTATAACCACCCGATTGCAGTACAAATTTTCCGGCTCTGGTGTTCATAAGATAACCTTTCTTTAGTTATCCTTAGATTTCTAGTTCTAAGTTAAGTAAAGTTAACATACAGTAACTTACTTCATTATAAATTAAGTTTTCTTTACTTATCGGGCATTTCGAAAGGCTTTAGTAATATAACAATCATTTTATAGGAAGTAACATATCAGGAAAGCCCATGAGTCACGACTACAGGGCGCTTGGATTAAAAGCAGGACTTGAGATCCATCAACAACTCAACACAAAAGAAAAGCTGTTCTGTGGTTGTCCCACGCTTCTACGTGATACAAAAGAATCGAATTTTGAATTTTTCAGGTACCTTCGCCCCACGCAGAGCGAAATGGGCATGGTGGACAGGGCGGCGCTTGAGGAAGTGAAACTCATAAAGAAATTCATCTACAAAGCCTACGATACGACATGCCTTGTCGAGAACGATGAAGAGCCCCCACGAGAGCTGAACCAGGAGGCAGTGGAATGTTCTCTTATCATAGCCCGAATGCTCAACATGAACATCGTTGATGAACTCTATACCATGCGCAAAATAGTCATCGACGGCTCCAATACATCAGGTTTCCAGAGGACAGGGCTTGTCGCTACCGACGGCTATCTTGAATCATCCGCAGGCAGGGTGGGGATAACAGTGCTGTGCCTTGAGGAGGAAGCTGCGCAGAAGGTGGAAGATCGCGGAGACTCTGTTCTCTATTCTCTTGACCGTCTTGGTATTCCGCTTGTGGAAATAGGCACGGCTCCTGATATCGTTTCTCCAGCGCATGCAAGGGAGGTCGCAGAAAAGCTTGGCATGTTCCTGCGCTCCACCGGGAAAGTAAAGCGCGGGCTTGGCACCATACGACAGGATATCAATATCTCCATCGCCGAAGGTGCGCGCGTCGAAATAAAAGGAGTGCAGGAGCTTGACCTTATTGAGACCATCGTTGAGCGGGAAGTGGCAAGACAGGCAGCTCTTCTTGAGATAAAAAGGGAGCTAAATAAAAGGAAGGCAGGAGTATCTGATAAAATAGTTGATGTGACATCTGTATTTGCCGGAACCACCTCAAAAGTGATTTTGAAAGCATTAAAAGGCGGTGTAGTATATGCAGTTAATTTAACCGGATTCGCAGGGCTTGTGGGCAGGGAACTCCAGCCCGGCAGGCGCCTTGGGACAGAGTTCTCTGACCGCGCTAAGAAATCAGGTGTGGGAGGAATATTCCATACAGATGAGCTGCCAAATTACGGAATAACCGAAGACGAAGTCAAAGTGCTTTGCAACGCTGTGGAAGCAGAGGTGAATGATTGCGTGGTAATGGTCGCCGATATGAAGGAAAAAGCACAGGGCGCTATGGAAGCCGTAATTATGCGAGCAAGGGAGGCTCTTGAAATAGTTCCAGAAGAGACAAGGCGCGCGCTTCCTGACGGCAACTCAGCCTATATGAGACCTCTTCCGGGCGCAGCGCGCATGTATCCTGAGACAGACGTGCCTCCTGTTGAAATAACACAAGAGCGTATTGGCTCCATAGAATTACCCGAACTTATAGAGGAACGCATAGGAAGGTACATGAAGCAGTTCAGGTTGAACGAGGAACTTGCGGGTCAGATAGCGCGTTCAGATAATTTCGTTATTTTTGAAAGCATTTTGCAGCAGGTACCGAATGCAAATGCGAACGTTGTCGTACGCACGCTTGAGACGGTTTTATTCGAACTTGGGAAAGAAGGGGTGAATGTCAATAATATCAAAGAAGTTCACCTCATGGAACTTTTCAGGCTCCATGCAGATGGAAAGATTCCGAACGAAGCGGTCAGCGAAGTACTAAAATTGATAGCAGTCAAGCCTGAATTGACCGTAGAAAAAGCAGTTGGAACACTCGGGATAGGTGGGGTGGGGACCGGGGAACTTGAGGCTGCCATAGATAAAATAATCAATTCAAGGATGGATTTCATCAAAGAAAAGGGAATGAACTCGGAAGGTCCATTGATGGGAGTTGTAATGAAAGAACTCAGGGGGAAAGTAAGCGGTCAGGAGATAAGCAGGCTCTTAAAAGAGAAGCTATCGAAAAAATTGGAAACTTTTAAGTGATAAGTCTGCTTTCAGCCGGGATCATGCGGATCCCGATGAAAAATATTTTACTGATCACAATATTATTTTTTAGTTTTTCGGTCGCTGCTTCAGGCGCTACCGAGATCACGTTGAACGATATCCACAGACCCGACAGCGCCATTCTTTTTATTGTGGACGGCCTTGGCTCTTCGTATTTTTATCCTGAACTGAAGCCCTTCGCCCTCGATGAAAGCGAGATTTCAAAAGCAATGAGCGGGAACCTGACATTCGGGGCAAGACTCCTGGATATCAGGACGCCGATCCCTTCGACAGGTCCTGCCCATTCGGTCATTGTGACCGGTTATTCAAAGGCGAACGAAGAAATTGTGGGCTACCCTGATGCGACCATTTATGACGTCACGCGGCAGCACGGTTTTGTGAACCTTGCTGTGATGGAAAAAGGGGATTTTGCGAACATGCGTGATGAGCAGGATATAATATTGTTCGCAGAGAATAATTCGATAGATGAGCCGCTGATATCCATCCAGGCAAATAAAGCACCTTCTGGCATCTACGAGTTGATGTATGACTGGAAGATGAAACTGCCCGGGTATCTTGAAAAAAAGAAGGGCAGGGATAAATATTACGCTTACAATAAATGGGGCATAGATGCGGCAAATGCTGTTGCGGCATACATGAGCAAGAACCACCCGTCACAGAGGTTCCTCCTGACGGTGAATGTGGGGGCAATAGACAGCGGTGGTCATAATCTCGGGGAAGATGATTACTACATGTTGATAGAGGAACTTGACAGGGATATTTATCCCTTATATACTACCGCAAGAGAAAACAGTATCGCTCTATTTTTCACGGCAGACCACGGCATGTCTTTTTCCGCTAAGAACGCGAAGAGAGGAGGGCATGCCTCTGGAAAATACGCCACAAAGCTGGAAAGCCTGAGGATACCTCTTGATATCATATCCCCAAATACCGTTGCGGGAGTATTCAATGGGGAATATCACCAGGGGGACATCGCACCTACTCTCCTGAGCGTGCTTGACCTCCCATATAACCTCCAGTACGCTGACGGCAAAAGCATCAATGTAAAAAATTATGCAACAATATTTGTAAAAGCTGATAAGGAATACACGGTTTCTTTATGGAACGAGGGTCAGAAAGTATCAGAAAGCTCAGGAACAGAGCTTACTTTTGCAGGGCTGCCTCTTAATACGAACTATACGGTAAAAGCTGCAGGAGCTGATAAAACGCATGAGGAACGCCTGTTCCTTGATTCTGATAAGCTGCTTAATTTCAATTCTGGGAGGGGCATGGATTACAGGGCGATCATCGCGATAATTCTGATATTGGTTGTAATTATTGGCGGTCTTTTCATAATAAGGAGAATTAGGGATTGATGGAATATTACAGGCGTGCTGACTGCCGGAAGCACTATGGACGCTGTAGACATTCCTCGCTTATTAAATTCTTGGCGCCAATACGTCACCGGAGCAACCTCTGCATCCTGCGTTTCCGCCAGTGGTGAAGTTTTTGCCTGTGCTATTAAGAGCATAGATGCAAATCCTTTTAAGTCGTGAAGTTCAATTAAAATTGACAAATATGGAAGGCGTTACTCTTGAAAAAATCCATGAGGACTTGTTGTTGATCAAAAAAGATCTTAAAAAATAATAATTGGAAGTAGAGCGCCAGTACTCTCTGAACCAACCTATTTTTACTATTCCCGGCACAAGGTAAGCGAAACCGCCCTGCCATTGCTGTGGGTCGTTTTGAAAATTCTGTCAAATATTAAAAGTTCAAAGCTTCACGAATTTTCAAATATGGAGGCTGGCGCAGGGCTTTGAGCTTTGAGAGAAGATTTAAGTAAGGTCAGTTCAATTTTACAGGCATGAAATGCGTGGTGACTGGCGGCGCGGGAGTTACTGTTTTCATGCGCATTATTGTCTTTTCAACCAATCTTCTCTTTTTATGTCTGCCTGCTTCAATACGCGAGATAATAAGTCCACACTAATCTCATTTTTATGAGGGTTGGGCAACGTCAAAACATGCTCTTTCTTAATCATATAGGGATGCTTTCCGCCAGAAAATGGCCCTTCAAACCCGAAGTCCTTCAATCTCTTAACAAGCTGTTTCCATGATACTGGCATCAATTTTGTCAAGAGGACCCATCACCTTTAGTTCTTCGAATTTTTGATCTCCGACTGGCGGGATGGGAAGGCCCCTTTTTAATCTAATAATTAGCCATCCCTCTAATGTTTCTGCGAGATTTCTCCGGCATTCTTCCAGTGTTTTACCCGTTGCCCATACCCCCTTCAATCCCGGTACTTCCCCATAATAGGGCTCCTCATCTTTAATTATTTCATATTTCGCTTTTTCCAGTGCTGCATTTATATATTCAGGTATCATACTGTATCTCTTAACATATATACCATTATCATCGCCATTAATATAACTTTTTATGGTATGATTGTAGATCAACATAATTATATTTTTTAAATATATCTTTATGATACAAACGGCAAACGTTTTGATTAAACCGAAAAGTGCAAACTATCATCACATCGTAAATATTAAACTCCCGGCACCTGTACTCTCCGAACCAGCCTCATTTTTACCATTCCCAACACAGGATTAAGCAAACCCGCCCTGCCAGTGCTGTGGTCGTTTTGATAAACCCGTCTAAAAAGGATGAATATCTTTGGGTTTATCAAATATGGAGGCTGGCGCAGGGCTTTGAGCTTTGAGAGAAGATTTAAGTTATGTC